>JANYKL010000186.1 GCA_025361625.1 Acidobacteriaceae bacterium | reverse complement strand
CGCCGAGATCATCGCTGTCGGGTCGGAACTGCTGACTCCCTATCGCCAGGACACAAACTCGCTGTATCTGACGGAAAAACTCAATGAACTCGGCGTCGAACTGCGCTACAAGTGCATTGTGGGCGACGATGCGGAGGGGTTAAGCTCAGCCGCAAAACTTGCCATGCGCCGTTCAGACATCATCATTTTTACGGGGGGCCTGGGGCCAACCGAGGACGATCTGACGCGCGAGTCAGTTGCGAGCGCGTTAGGGCTCGAGTTGCAACGCGATCCTGCAATTCTAGCCAAGCTCGAACAGCGCTTTGCTAAGCGCGGCATAGCAATGACGACAAACAATGCAAAGCAGGCGGACGTCTTGGCGAGCGCAAACATATTGCCGAATCCCGTGGGAACAGCGCCCGGGCAGTGGATCACGGGAAAGTACGATGGGCGAGATCGAATTCTGGTGTTGCTTCCCGGCCCCCCGCATGAGCTGAAAGCTTTATTCGAAGCGGAATGTATCCCCCGTCTTCGAGCGCGAGTCCCCGGGCAACATATCGCGATGCGCACACTCAAGATGTCCATGATGCCGGAATCTCAAGTCGACGCGCGATTGTCGCCTATATACAAAACCTACGAAGATATAGAAACGACGATTCTCGCGGGGGCAGGAGAAATTCAGCTTCATTTGCGTTGCCGCAAGAACTCGTCGACAGAGTCCGAGGCGCGTGTGGAAGAACTTGCCGAAAAGATAGAGGAGGAACTCGGGGACTCGATTTTTTCACGACAGGGGGAAAGCATCGAGCAAATCGTCAGCTACCTGTTGCAGATGCGCAACATGACGTTGGCGGTCGCGGAATCCTGCACTGGGGGATTGCTGGCGGAGCGCATTACCTCAATTGGAGGAAGTTCTCGCTACTTCTTAGGCGGCGCCATTGTGTATTCCAATGAATTGAAAACGCAGTTTGCCAACGTTCCGAAGTCGATGATCAACCAGCACGGCGCGGTGAGCCGCGAAGTCGCCACCGCCATGGCAGAGGGTATTCGCAAGCGCTGTCTCTCAAGCTTTGGAATAGGAATTACCGGAGTAGCGGGGCCCGGTGGTGGGACGGAACAGAAACCTGTCGGTCTGGTATTTATCGCTCTGGCGGGAGAAGAAGGCACCCAGGTAGTGGAACGAAATTTTCTCGGAGATCGAAAGCGAATCCGTCAATTTGCCAGCGAGCAAGCATTGGAAATGATCCGCCGCGCACTGTTGTAAGACTACCGCTACAAGTAACAGATGCAATTTTCGGATTAACCGCTCCATATGCGAATCTTCGTCGGCATCGATCTCGACTCTAGAGTTAGAAGCAGAATCGAGCGGTTTATGAAAGGGTTGCAAGGCTTTGCCCCAGAAGCGCGCTGGATAAGGCCGGAGTCGCTGCACCTCACGCTGAAGTTTATCGGAGAACAACCGGTGCAGGGTGTCGACGCCATCGCCGATCGCCTGCAACACATTGAAGCGCCGTCGTTCGAGTTGAAAGTTGCTGGGCACGGATTCTTTCCCACGGCCGAGGCTGCGCGAGTGTTCTGGACCGGAGTTGTTGAAAATGAGGGCCTCACCGAACTTGCGATGAAGTGCGAGGCGGCGCTGGCTGAACTCGGCATCCCGCGGGAGGGGCGGCCATACTCTCCGCATCTCACTTTGGCCCGCGATTCCGCACGACGCTCTGGCTCGCCCAAATTGCGTAAAGGTGATCGAGCTAACTCTATCTTTACTGCCCTGCAACTACGTCAGGATCTGTTGCAAGCAGCCGATTTCGGCGCAGTCCATGTTCGGGAATTCGTTCTCTATCGAAGCCAACTCTCGCCGGAAGGGTCGCTCTACACAAAGCTCCGCAATTTTCCTTTGCAATCCCTGTGAGCGATGGAGCGCTTAGGGTGTAGATTCATTGGGCTGACCGAAAATAACTCTTGCGTCCGTGTTTGGTTCGAATCATGACTTCGTATTGCATCGTCGCACTCTTCGGTTATTTGTTAGGGTCGATTCCCTCTGGGTTTCTGTTAGTTAAACTCTTCAGGGGCGAAGATGTCCGCGTGAGCGGTAGCGGCAACATCGGCGCGACCAACGTCGCCCGCAGATCTCCCGTACTTGGACTTGCCACGTTGCTGTTCGACGCGGTCAAAGGCTTGGCGGCAGTTCTCCTAACCAGGAGGTTATTCAGCGGAGATCATCTTCAATCGCTAATGTTCATGGCTGCGCTGTTCGCCATTCTTGGTCACCTGTTCCCTTTGTGGCTTAAATTTCGCGGTGGCAAAGGAGTAGCCACGACCCTCGGCGCGTTTGCCGTTCTCACTCCAAAGGCAATGCTTTGCATGCTGGTGCTTTTTCTCATTCTGTCGGGAGTTACCCGTTATATTTCTCTCGCCTCAATTTCGGCGGCGGCTGTTTTCCCTGCCTTGGTCTGGATGCTCCATGAATATTCAGATTTACGACAACTGATAATCATTGCGCTCGTGACGCTTCTTGTCATTTGGAAGCACCGGCAAAATATCAGTCGCCTCATCTCCGGGAAAGAATCGAAGCTTGGAAAGAAATCTGCGAAGCCTCTCTCTAATAAACCAAACGAAAACGTCGCGCGTGAGGGGAAACCCCTTGGGACATCCCAACAATGAGCCGGATCGCCGTGATCGGAGCAGGAGCGTGGGGGACGGCGCTCGCGATGGTATTGGGCCGAAAAGCCACGAATCGAGTCAAGTTGTGGGCCAATGAACTTGAAGTTGTGGAAAGCATCGCAGTGCGCCGCTCAAATGACCATTTTCTTCCTGGTTTCGTTCTGCCATCCACAATTGAAGCGACCGGCGATTTGCAAGCTGCGCTTAATAGGGCGGAGATCGTTGTTAGTGTCATGCCGTCGCAGCACTGCCGCTCTCTTTTCGAGCGCATGGCTCCCTTGCTGACGGCGGAAACAACAATCGTTAGTTGCACCAAAGGGCTCGAGGACGGCCGATTGCTTCGCATGACTGAAGTGATTGCCGAGGTTCTGAAAAAGCAGAATTTGAACGCCCGAGTAGGAGCCTTAAGCGGTCCATCATTCGCCAAAGAAGTAGCGCGAGGAGATCCGACGGCAGTCACCGCAGCTTCCGCTGATCGCACGGTAGCGGTTGCGATTCAGTCTGCGTTCAATGATTCTCGCTTTCGCGTTTACACCAATGACGATGTAATCGGGGTGGAATTAGGCGGGGCCCTTAAGAACATCATCGCTATCGCCGCCGGAGTCTGCGACGGCCTCGGCCTTGGCCACAATTCCGTCGCGGCCTTAATCACTCGTGGGCTGGCGGAAATCGCGCGGCTTACACTTGCCTGCGGAGGACGTCTCGATACAATGTCCGGGCTCGCTGGCTTGGGGGATCTCGTACTCACTTGCACTGGAGATCTTTCCCGGAACCGGACTGTCGGCGTCGAACTCGGAAAGGGCCGCAGACTCTCCGACATCATCAGCGGAATGCACGGGGCGGTCGCCGAAGGCGTCATGACCACAAAGGCCGCAGTTGGCCTGGCCCGAAGTAAGAACGTTGAAATGCCGATCACAGAACAGATGTTCGCCATCCTGGAAAACGGTAAGTCGCCGCAAGAGGCGATTTCGGAGTTGATGGCAAGAGCTACTAAAGCGGAGCTTTAGACTATCTTTTTCTGGAAATACCCGTGCAGTAGATCAGGCCAAAGTTGAATTTAAGGGCTGGCCATCCATTAGTTCAGGACGAGCTAAAGATTTCCCTCCGGGCAATCTTCTGGCCTTCGAAACGCTCCGTACACTTCCGATTTATGTCTGCACTAAGGTGTTTTGCCTAGGACTTTTGCCCTACTTAAAATTACCTCATACACAAGGAGACGATTTTGAGAGTTTGGACTTTTTCATTCTTCGAGCTGCTTTGCTCCGCGTTCATAATTCTCAGCGTAGCTGAATTGTTCGCTCAGGCAACCACTCAGTCGTCCTCAGTGTCGGCGGACCTCTTTCGCGTTCAGATCTCCACCGGAACCGTCATTTTTGACAGGCTTCAAGGAACCCGTCTTAGCAGCGCCCTTCAGCTTCCGTCGACTGAGCTCATGGTCGTCTGATCGGCGCGACTGTCAGCAGCAATGCTGTGAACAGGCTTGTTTATTTCAACGATTCGACCCGAGCGATCTCGGTTAGCCTTTACGGAGGCGCGAATCATGAGGCGTTTCTCGGTAGTTCGCAGCTCACGACTCTGAGCGCGGGTTGGGCCGCTCAGGCTGTGGCTGATTTCAGTCACGACGGCAGCTTTAGCGTGATCGCCACTGACGCGAGTAATGGAGAAGTCGCGGTTTATGCTTTCGGCGGCGCGCAGGGGACGTCTTTACTCAAAAAAGAAACGATCAACGGTCTGTCGGCAAGTGGATACAACGTGTTCGGCGCTGCTGACCTCAATGGGGACGGCTACGAAGATTTGTTGCTTCAAAATCCCTCTACCCAGCAAGTGATGGTCGCTTACCTTGGCGGCACGAATGGAATTTCTGTCCATTCTACTCATAACCTTGAGAGCAGCAATTTCGTCGGTTGGACCGCTTCCGGCATGGAAGATATGAACGGCGACGGTCACCCGGACCTGATCCTCGTGAACAATAAGACGGGTGAAAGCATAGTCAACTATTACGGCGGCGAAATGGGCTTCGGCTACATCGGATCGGCGTATCTTGACTCTGCCGCCTCGCGCAACTGGGCGATTGTGGTTCCGGTCAAAACGGCCCCGACAAATATCGATAGCACTGCCCCGGTAACGGCTGCCGCGACTAGTTTGGGTTTAACGCCAACTGCCCTCGCAACATCAACTTCGTTCGCGCCGCAAGTGAGCACAACCTCCGCTGCGACGGTCTTGATCTACGACGGCCCTGGGACAAGTTCAGGCGATGTTGCGGCTGTTGAAAGTCTGGTTACCTCAATGGGCTTGAGCTATCAAACGGCAAACAACAGCCAGTTAAATGCCATAAGCGAAGCTCAGTTGCTAGCGTATCGATTGTTCCTTATGCCGGGAGGGAATGCGATCTCGATCAGCAGCTATCTTTCAAGGACGGCTACTGCAAACCTGCATAACGCCATTGCATCTGGGCTTAACTATTTGGGGTTCTGCGCCGGTGGCTTTTTTGCGGGATCGTCGGCGTACTACAACTACACGAATCTGACCAACGGCGTCTGGTTCAATGTCTATCCCAACTACGGGCGAGGTATTGCAAAAACTGTTGTGCGCGCTTCATTCCCTAACGGCTCAACCATGGACATGTACTGGGAGAATGGTCCCGCGCTCGACAATTGGGGGGCAGTCGTAGCCAGGTATCCCGACGGCAACACGGCTATCACTGAGGGCTTCGAGGGAAAGGGCTTCGTTCTTCTCTGCGGCCTCCATCCGGAGGCTCCCGCGAGCTGGCGGATTGGGATGAATTTCAGCACTCCGTTGGACGTGGATTTGGCCTATGCGAGATCACTTGTCAGCTCTGCGCTGAACCGGTCGATGCTGCCACACTACTGATCTGGTGAGCCGAAGTTCATCCGGCGCTTCGGCTCGCCGTTAGCTCCGTTTTTGTCGTTACCTGTCGTATGTGTCTTAGTTCTCGTTACCAAAGATAGCGCCCCTTCCAATTCTTCGCAGCCAAGCGGTAAATCTTGGTGTCAAATTGCGATAAGCAAGAACAACAAGTCCAAGAACAACAAATTTAGATTCGAGCCTGTCCCAGTTTCCACCACGGCAGTGCAAATTGCGCAAGCTTATTTCCGGAGCTTAAGACTCCATGTGAGGCAGTGCATGCCCGCGAATGGGAGTCAAACGAAGCCGAATTAAGAGGATGCCATCATGCGCCGAATATTTTTCTTTTTCATTCCTGTTTTCTTGGTTCTGCCACTCGCCCATGTCTCTGCGGACTCTTCCTCTGATCTGCTTCAGATGTTGAACCAGAGCGTGAACTGGTACCACGCAGTCGCTGCCGAGCGGGATTTCGCGGCCACACCGTCGGACGCAACATTCATCACCGACAACGCCCACATTAGCGATGACGTTGTTCGTCTCGCTTTCGAGTTTGCGCGCAGCCAGGAAAAATTCATCAAGCAGTCGCGGGTAGTGACAAACAGCGACCAAAATGCAGCGGCCGCACCTTCCAGATACGACTCTTTGCGCGAAATGGCTCGAACCCTGGACGCACGTACGCAACAGTCGCAAGAAGAGCTGGATTCACTGCGAAGACAGCTCGAGGCGGCAAGTGGCGACAAGCGCCGCAACATCCAATCTGATTTGGCGGAAACCCAAAGCGAACTTCAATTATTCGAGGCTCGACGCGACGTCGTGCATACCATGCTCGACTTCGTTGCCTCCACGGTAGAAGGATCAGACGCCACCAGGCTGTCGAGCCAGATTGAAACCCTCAGCCGCTCCGTACCGCCCAGCCTATCCGCCCCGTCGGTCGTTGAACGCAACTCGAAAGGTGCGGCAGGATCTGCGATATCCGGAACAGTAAAGGCGGGGCAGACAGGGGAAGTTCCAGAGAGTGCAAACCGAGCGACTGCGTCTTCTGCGAACTCGGTCAACGCATCTAGCAAGTCAGAAAATGAGGGTCTCTGGGCATTGATCGCAAGCATCATGTCCGGGTCACACAAGCTCCGCGCGTTAGACAAAGACATTCGGACAACGAACGCCCTGCGTCAATCCTGCAAAGAGCTTCAGGCTCCTCTTCTCGCGCAACTGAAAGAGATTGCGCTACAAAGCGACAAGATCGCTGGCCAGGCGGACGGTAACAATCGCGCGCTCCAGGCTCAAGAAAAGGCACAACTCGATCAGATCACGGCGCAGTTCAAGCTCTCATCCTCGTCGTTTATTCCGTTGACTAAAGAGATTACCCTGCTGGATTTGTATGGGCGCAATTTGACTGGATGGCGCAGCGCCATCGCCGCGCAGTACGTCGCCAACTTAAAATTATTGCTGACCAGGCTGTTCGAGCTGGGCTTGATTTTTGGGGTAGTCTGGGGCTTGGCAGAATCGTGGCGGCGCTTAATTTTTCGCTACGTGCATGACACGCGTCGACGCCACCAGATGCTTTTGCTTCGACGTATCTCGGTGTGGCTCTTGGTTGCAGCGGTCTTTATATTTGCTTTTGCCAGCGAGTTAGGCTCGCTCGCCACTTTTGCCGGACTACTCACCGCTGGAGTTGCAGTCGCCCTGCAAAACGTTATTCTCTCCGTCGCCGGATATTTCTTCTTGATCGGCAAGTTTGGCGTTCGCGTCGGTGATCGAGTGCAGATCTCCGGCGTGAACGGCGAAGTGGTTGAGATAGGCTTGGTTCGCGTCCACGTTATGGAGTTGGGCGGAACGGGCCGCGGTCTGCAACCCACCGGTCGCGTCGTTGCTTTCTCAAACTCATTCGTCTTCCAACCCACCGCCGGAGTATTCAAGCAAATTCCCGGCACGAACTTCATCTGGCACGAAATCGGACTCACTCTCGCACTTGAGAGCGACTACCGATCGGCGGAAGAAAGAATTCTGCGAGCAGTGGATACCGCCTTCGGCGAGTATCACGAAGTCCTTGAAAAGCAACGCTCGCAAATGGAAAAGAGCCTCGCTTCGGGAGTAACTCTGGAGCCCTTGCGCCCTCGAACTACTCTAAAGCTCGCCCCATCCGGACTTGAAGTCATGGTCCATTTTCCCGTAGACGTGCGCAAGGCCGACGAGATCGATGATTGCATCACGCGAGAGATTTTGAAAGAGCTCGAGGCGGAGCCCAAGCTGAAGATTGTCGGCTCAGACATTCCTACTGTTCGAGAAATCGCCAAGGCAGCGACCGTCTGATCACGCGAGCGTCGAATGTATCCAGCCACTTATCGAAAACTGCCTAACCTGCAACTTTAATCGCAAGTGAACTAATGTGCCCCTCGCCGGCGCCACAATCGTCTTCGGCCTCAAGAATTTGTGCGCGTTCTCAATAGGTAAACGTGCAGTTAAATCTGCTCTGGGTTGATTTTCGTGCCGTTTCGTCGGCGATTAAGTGCCTGTCGTGCAACTAGTCACCTCGGCGGCATCATCTGAAGTGACAAATCTTTTTAGACAAGGCTCCATCATGAAAAGACGTGCATTTTTAAGAGGTGCCGCAATCGCAGGCGCTGCGACAACGCTGCCCGCAGTTGTGGCTCAGGAGAAATCAATGGAATCGAAAGAAAATGTGTCCATAAATCAGATCCCTCTCGCCTCGTCCCCTGGAACCAAGAAGGGTGACATGCTCTACCGCACTCTCGGACGGACCGGGGAACAGGTTTCCGCCATCGGCCTTGGCGGATTTCACATTGCACAGCACGGACTCAGCCAGCAAGAGAGCGTTCGTCTCATCCGCAGCGCGGTTGATCGTGGCATCACGTTTTTGGACAACAGTTGGGATTACAACGAAGGCAAGAGCGAAATGTTCATGGGGAAGGCCTTAAAAGACGGGTATCGTCACAAGGTTTTTCTTATGACTAAAATTGATGGTCGAACAAAAGAGGTTGCGGAGCGACAGATTGAAACTTGTCTGGAGCGATTGCAAACGGATCACATAGATCTGGTACAACATCACGAAATCATTCGATTTGATGACCCCGATCGTATCTTTGCTGAAGGCGGGGCCAATGAGGCTCTGGTTGCGGCGCAAAGCGCGGGCAAGATTCGCTACATAGGCTTCACTGGTCACAAGGATCCACATATCCACCTCTATATGTTGAAAGTTGCGGCTGAGCATGGCTTCCATTTCGATACTGCGCAGATGCCGTTAAACGTTATGGACGCCCACTTCCGCAGTTTCGCTCAGCTTGCCGTGCCTGAGTTGGTCAAGCAAGAAATTGGAGTCTTGGGAATGAAGTCGATGGGCGATGGCGTGATTCTGAAAAGCAGAGTCGTGACCCCGATCGAATGCCTTCACTACTCGCTAAGCCTGCCCACGTCGGTCGTTATCACAGGCATCGATAAGCCTGAGATCCTGGACCAGGCCTTCGAAGCAGTGAGAACTTTCAAGCCGCTGGATCGCAATCAAGTCTCCGCTTTGCTCGCAAAGACGAAAGAAGCCGCGATGGCCGGGAAGTATGAACTGTTCAAGACTTCGTCCCACTTCGACTCCACAGCGAAGCATCCCGATTGGCTGGGTGGTGACGCTCCGGGGGTTCAGGATCTGGCGCCGCCGAGCGCATAATGATGCTCTCGGCATCCGTGTGCGGGTGGCAAAGGCTTGCCGGCAAATTCGCCTTGGCTGCGGTGCGGCTTCTCAGGAGTTCCCAAACCTTCGAGGGTCGTCGCTTCATCGCCGCCGACTGCCTCGACCGAAATCACACAAGATCGAACAATCTGGCCTCAGTGCAGGACCCGCATTGCGCCATGCCGCATCCAAACTTTTGGACCGCGCAAGCCGATCTCGTCGGCGAGGACGAAGAAGAAAGGAGTCTTAGAGTCAACGTCAACAGCGTGCGATTGACCATTAATTTTTAGGGAAATTGAACTCATATCTAAACGTATACAGCTGCAACACCCTTTGTTTAGCGCTTTGGATGCTCGCCCGGCGCCGGCGGGATGTGCGCTGATTCCAGCCTCAGAGAGGAGATAACTCATCATTGTTATCTTCCCTCTTTCCGTGAACAAAACGCTTCTCCAGAAAGTGCCGGGCTAGATCCCGGCCACCGATCCCGAAAGCTATGGCGAGGCCAAGCATCAAAGCTCCAAAGGCGATTCCAAAAGCTACCACCATGGTTTGTTCTGCAAGACCGAGTTCCTCAAAAACCATGGAGGTTGTGAAGATGATAATGATCACGCGGACGGCGGTGCTCAGAACGCCTGGAGAAGGCACATTCGCATTTACGGCCGCCAGCAGTGCCGCCCGCGCGAAGAAGCTGGCTGCAAGGAGCCCAAAGAACATAATGAACATGGCAACGAACAAACGCGGAAGGAAAACGAAAACTCGCGCGATTTGATCTTGCAGCCCGAAAATCCCTAGCAAATAGATTCCGAGCAGAACGAAGCCCAGCCATGTGACCCAAAAAACAAAGCGGCTTAGGACTTCGGTTGCTGGCGGAAGGGCAGCTTTAGCGAGTAGTTGAGAGGTGCCAGCGTTCTGTGAAAGTTTGTCGAACTTGATGAGGCGCAAAATGCTGCGCAAAATTACCTTTACAATTATCGCGATTAGCCAGCCTGCGACGGCGATGATGAGCATGACGATGAGACTGGGAAGAAAGTGCGCGAAGCCCCTCACCATTTCGTGAAACGCTGTACTAAGTTCACCAATAATCAATGCCCGCATAATTGCCTCACTCAATTGATTTCCACATCTGCAGCAGGTACGGTTTCATTCGTTCGAACTCTAGACAGAGGGCTTCGATATTTTTCTCAACCTCATCGGCCGACGAGTCGCGGTTTTCCGTAAGAAATGTATAGACCCGGCCTCGAAAGATGGGCGCAAGAGCCTGAATGATGTGATCACGGTTGATTGCAGATTTTTGATACGAGATCGCGAACTCGTACACAGTTTTGACCCAGAGTTCAGCGGGCAACCTAAAGTTATTTTCGCCCATATCGGCGATGCGGCGGAGCTCCGCAACGGTCTCGGGCGAAAGAATTGACTGAAAAACGGATTCAAGCTCCAATATTCCGGTCGAAAACATCGCCCGTAATCGCTTGCGATTCACACGCAACGGGTCGAGAAGGACTTGGTGATCGGATCCGTTGGTAGGAGCGCTGGCGAAATCGGCCACGCTCCAAGCGGGAAAATCCGGACCTAATGAGGAAAACAACGCGCCAACCGTCTGTCGCAGGGCGGGGACAAGCTCCGCCCCCCTGCGCTCCACATGCATCTTGTCGCCAAGAAAGGTCTGGTACACGCGATACTTCCCTGTGATTGCTGCTAACGTAAAACGCAGTTCCGCGCCACCAGTGTATGTTCGGTCGTCCCAGACATTCTGCTCCAGGAATTTGCTGCCAAAGCCAGAGGAAAAGCCAAACTCCGACGAAAATACCTCACGAATTTTTACGCCATAAAGCGCACGCGTCATCGGATAAAGCAGATTGGTTACCAGTAATCCTTCGAACTTATGGCGGCGATAGGTGGGAGTAACCAAATCGTAGCCGTCGTCCAGGACGGGACGCAGTAGTTTCGACACCCATTCCGGCTCGATATTTGCAGACTCTGGAGACATCATTACGCATGCTTTTGCACGCAGCAGGTCAGCCGCGGCGAGAATCGTGCGGAAGGCAGCACCATTCGAATCGTCGGAAGAATTTGAATAGTCAGTGCTTATCGAGTGCAGCGTTCGAAGCGCATTTACTTTGGATTTTGCGCCGACATCGCCGATTGATCCGCCCCGGACGAGGTCGGTCGTGCCATCGCGGGATCCTCCATCGGCGTTGATAATTGCGGTGCGCTCGCGCGGAAAACCGCGCAGAATGCCGCTTTGAATGGTCTGGATGATTGGGCCGACGGTCTTAGCATTATTATGAGTCGGCAGGCCCACGACGATATCCACCTCGCCGACATTCATCAACTGGCGAAGAAAATCATCGGTAAGAAAACTCTCCTCTGACAACTGTAGCTCCGTTTGAAGAGTAAGGCGCCGCCCCGAAATCTGGGGCTAGAACATGGTACTAGAGAAGCGAATCGGGCTATACCCGCCGCAAGCGAAACCAGAAAAATTGATATGGACCCATAGTCAGCAGATAGGGCAGATCGCCCACGCGCGGAAACATATTCTTGCCGAACATCTCGATCAGGATATTTCCCTTGTATCGCTTCAGATCAAGTTCCACAGCTTGCGCGGTGCTCGAAAGGTTGTTGACGATGAGAATTGCGTCGTTCCCGAGCTTTCGAACATAAGCCAGAATGCGGTGATTGGCCGGATAAAGGAACTCGATCGATCCCCTGCCAAAGATCGCGCTCGATTTGCGAACCGCTATGATGCGCTGCATCCAGTTGAAGAGAGAATGTTCCGCGGTCTTTTGACGAAGGACGTTCACCGCCGGGAACCCGTAAACGGGGTCTTGAATGAGCGGCGCATACAAGCGTTCAGAGGGGGCAGTCGAAAAGCCTGCGTTCGTCTCGCCGTTCCACTGCATTGGGGTACGCACCCCGTTGCGATCGCCCAGGTTGATGTTGTCGCCCATCCCAATTTCATCACCGTAATAGATGATCGGGGTTCCTGGCAGCGACATGAGCATACCGTTCATCAACTCGATGCGCCTGCGATCATTCGACAGCAAGGGAGCTAGCCGCCTGCGAATTCCGAGGTTTAGTCGCATCGTCTTGCTCGCTGCATATGAGTCATACATATAATCGCGTTCCATGTCGGTGACCATTTCAAGCGTCAACTCATCATGGTTGCGAAGAAAGAGCGACCACTGGCACGACGGCGGTATTTCGGGCGTCTGTTGCAGGATTTCTGTGATCGGCTTGCGGTCTTCAAGTTTCAGTCCCATAAACATCCGGGGCATCAGCGGGAAGTGAAACGCCATGTGAAACTCGTCTTCGTTGCCAAAGTAAGGACGCAGATCAGCCGGCCATTGATTTGCTTCTGCGAGCAACATGCGACCGGGAAAGTTTTCGTCCAGTCGGCGTCGCAGGTCTTTCAATACTTGGTGAGTTTCAGGAAGATTCTCGCAATTCGTTCCCTCCCGCTCGACGAGATACGGCACGGCGTCGAGCCGAAATCCATCCACTCCCATCTGAAGCCAAAAGTTCATCACCTGCCACATCTGTTCTCGCACCGCAGGGTTGTCGTAGTTCAGATCGGGCTGGTGGCTGAAGAACCGATGCCAATAAAAGGCTTTCGACACTGGGTCCCAGGCCCAGTTTGATTTCTCCGTATCGAGAAAGATAATGCGCGTCTCTTTGTAGAGAGTGTCAGTGTCGCTCCAGACATACCAATCGCGGCGAGGATTGTCGGTTGAACTTCTCGACTCCTGGAACCACGGATGCTGGTCTGAGGTGTGGTTGGCTACGAGTTCGATGATCACTCGAATGCCACGATCGTGAGCTGCTCCTAAGAAATTCTCGAAATCCTCAAGGGAGCCGTAGCTTGAGTGGACGGAATGGTAGTCCGCGATGTCGTAGCCATCGTCGCGTAAAGGCGAGGGAAAGAACGGCATCAGCCAGATTGCAGTGATGCCCAGCTGTTGCAGGTAATCGAGCTTGCTCTGAAGTCCGCGAAAATCTCCGATACCATCGCCATTACTATCGTGAAACGTGCGCACGTGGACCTGATAAATTACTGCGTCCTTGTACCAAAGCGTGTCTCGATCTAATGGCATTCAGAAATCCTGTTCAGGCAAAAGTTGTTTTGCGAAACTAGAGTTAAGATGGTGTCCGGTTGAGGCTGCCTCTATCGATTGTAAAGGTTCGCTAAATGGTGAAGTCTTTCACTCAACTCGCGATCTAATGCGCCAGCGCTAAAACGCCATCTCCAGTTTCCACTCACCGTGCCGGGAAAATTCATTCGTGCCGAATTACCGAGGCCTAGAACGTCTTGCAACGGAACGATCGCCATATCCGCAACCGAGCCGAGCACTGCACGAATCATCACCCAATTGATCTCAGAATCATCTTTCAAATCGAGATAGTCGGCAGCAAACTCGTGCTCTTTACGAACGTCTTCGGCAGTACGCGTACTATCACTCGCGCCAGAACTGTTCCACCATCCCACGGTGGTGTCGTTGTCATGACCCCCCGTATAAGCGACAATGTCGCGCTCGTAGTTATGCGGTCGAAACGAAGGCCCTTGGGGATCGTTACCAAATGCAAACTGCAAAAGCGTCATGCCAGGCAAACCAAAATCCTTACGCAATTTTTCAACTGCGGGAGTAATCACCCCAAGGTTTTCGGCTACGACCGGTAACTCGCCACACGCATTCTTGACCGCTCGCAGAAACTCTTCGCCCGGTCCTTTCACCCATCGCCCGTTGATGGCTGTGGCTTCGCCGGCAGGAATCTCCCAGTATGCTTCGAATCCTCGAAAATGATCTAGCCGTACGTAGTCGCAGAGTGACAGCGACGCCTGAAATCGATCGATCCACCATTTATATCCACTAGCTACAAACTTATTCCAACGATAAATTGGACTGCCCCAAAGCTGGCCAGTTGCGCTGAAGTAGTCTGGAGGAACTCCGGAAACTACGGACGCCCGTCCGTCTTCGTCGAGATGAAAAAGTTCTGGATGGGCCCACACATCAGCGCTGTCATGCGCCACATAAATTGGAACGTCTCCCATGAACCGAATTGCGCGCTGCGAGCAATAATTTTTCAAACTATTCCACTGTTGAAAAAATTCGAACTGCCAATATTTGTAGGCGAGCACTGCTCTTTCCAGTTTTTGCGACCATTCGTTAAGAGCGCACGGCTCCCTCTTGCGGATCGGACTGTCCCATGAAGTCCAGGTCACTCCACCGTGCGCCTCTTTGCAAGCCATGAAGAGTGCATAGTCGTTGAGCCAGAAACGGGATGTCTCACAGAACTCGTCGAACTTGGCGCGGTCAAAGGCTGACGCAGTCGCGAAGAAGTTCTTCGCGGCGCATCGCAACATGGGCATTTTGAAATCGATGCAAGCCGCATAATCGACCGCATCATCCGGAAAGTGCGGCGCATGGATAAGATCGGAGGTGGCGAGACGTCCTTGCTCGCGCAGACGATCAAGACTGATTAAGAGAGGGTTGCCAGCGAAGGCCGAGAAACACTGGTAGGGAGAATCACCGTATCCAGTTGGATTGACCGGCAGAAATTGCCAGACTTTCTGTCCAGCAGCAGCAAGGAAATCAGCAAATTCGTAAGCTCTCGGCCCAAGATCGCCAACTCCGTGCCCGCCGGGCAAAGAAGTAAAGTGCAACAAAATTCCACTACTTCGGGGAAACTTCACTCCGTAACCATACGCAACCCCGTATCGTTAGAGCAAGTTTGCCGCAATAAACAGTCAGATTGACGTGCCTAGGCCGTAAGCCGGCCAGTCAGCTCTCTCAGGTCCAGCCTTTCTCGGTGAGAGCGCTCGCCTCTAAAGAGTGCAGGGCCGTCCTGGATTGCGAACGGCCCTGGGCTAACCGAACTGTTTTCGAGTGAAGCTACTGGACGACCACCTGTGACGATGCGGAGCTTAAGACGAAGTTCGCGCCAGATCCATAGGTCACCGCGATGGTATGAGTCCCCGCAGTAAGCGAAGGCTCATGTTCGCTGCGCCGCCCACTAGTTTTGCCGTTCCCAACGTTTTGGTGCCTTCTTTGAACGTTACTGTGCCGATCGAAATTGCGCTGCCGCTATTCGCTGAGACAGTTGCGGTCAACGTGATTGCCTGGCCGGGTGCGGCTTGCGCAGAAGATAACGACACGCTGGTTGCAGCGTTGCCGACCGTTTCTGAGGTTGAACCTGCACTGGTCGAATTAAAACTATCTCCCACATAAACGGCGCTGAGGTTGAGATTCCCGACCGGCAGGGAACTTGTGGTGAGTGTAGCTACACCTCCATTTAGGCCTACGGTCCCCAAAGTTGCGCTACCGTTTTTAAAGGTTACTTTCTCTGCGTTGGTGGGGGTTCCGCCGGTCACCGTTGCCTGAAGCGTGACCGAGTCGCCGTAAGTGATGGAAGAGTTGCTGGAAGTGATGGCGGTCGTGGTCGCGGCTTTCACCACCTCGTTGGTGGACGCAGCACTAATTTGGAAGTTAGCGTTCCCGCTATAGTTAGCCTTGATCACGTTTGTGCCTTGCAACAGTGATGAAGTGCTGAGGCTTGCGACATTGCCAACGACGGCGACTGTTCCCACTGGGATTGTGCCAAGTCTGAATAAAACCGTACCACTGGCGCTTCCCCCGCCGGCAGGAGTAATGGTCGCCGTGAAAGTTACGTTGGCTCCAAAAGGTGCAGGATTGGGAGAACCGGCTACGGAGGTATGAGTCAAGGCCTTGGCCACGCTTTCTGCTAAAGTCCCGGAAGTGCTGACGTTAACGTTGGCGTCTCCCGAGTAAACTGCGCTGATTGAGTGCGACCCTGATGACAGGGTTGATATGGACGCTGAGGCTGCATTGGCGGTCAGCGCTACTGTGGTCATCAATGAGTTGCCGTCGTAGAAGGCGATTGATCCGGTCGCGCTTCCTCCATATTGCGGCGAGACATTGCTCGTGAACGTGATCGACTGGCCGTAAGTAGACGCGCTCGGCGTCGAAGTAAGACTTGTAGTGCTATTCGCGGGGAAGACAGTTTGACTGACTAAAGACGAACTGGCAGAGAAGGTTGTATCTCCGCTGTAGCTCGCAGTTATCGAGTGACTTCCAGCTCCCAAGCTCGAAATACTGAAAGTAGCTTGTCCGGAGCCATCGACCGGTGCACTGCCCAAGGCATTCTGGGCAGTTGGAATTCACGAAACAACACGGATATTGCGGGGGCTCCAAATCCAAGGAGAGCACATGCGCGGAATGACCCACATCGCGGCTTGTTTGGCAGCGTCGATCGTCGTTGCTGAGTTCCTGGGTTACTTGCTGCACCGCCTCATGCACAGCGGATGGATTCCGTGGTTCAGCACAATGCCTGCACTAACAAGTTAATCGGCGCGAGTAAGTTCGTTACTGAAACAGCAACTTGCAACCCAGCCTCGCACATTAGGCCCTCTCTCGGATCCGGAGAGGAGGGCGTGGAGAACGAGGAGTACACGCTCCAAAACAACTCACGTACCAATGCTTCAAAGCTGGGCTACGTTGCCGGGAACACTACACCCCGACGAATGGTGGAATTTAACGAACCGCTCAGCATCAAGTTTTTTTCTGAAGTTCCGTGTCGCGTTCACAGAGACGAATAAAGTGTACTGCTCCGCCGGGAAGGCGGGTTATCCTTTATCGACACCGGTCAAGGACGCTTCGTGACTAGTCAAGTAGCTTTAGCGAAAGCATCGTCCTGTGATCGCATTGCATTCGCCTGATGGAGTCGTCGAAATCGGACCGTTCGAGTGCCCTCTAGACAAAAGCGCCGCAAAAGCTCACCTCCAACATTGAGCAGAGCCACTTTCTCTGGCCCGGTTTGAGATAATAATGGCGAAATTGTTGCGTTTTCCACAATTTCCAGCCAAATCCAGGCGAATTTCTCTGCACTTCAGACTGTGTGGCGGAGAAAGTTTAATTCGAAGTCGGGCTTCCCTTTTGTCGACATAAATCCCGAGGTTTCCGTAACATGCATACTCTAAAGAAGCCCCAGAGAAAATTCAGAGTTTGTCTTTAGTTCCAGCCTGGAAAGTGGAGTTTTTTAACTGATATTTGAAGGCGAACGAAAAACGATTGTGACGCTAAGACTGGACACTAATAGGTCGGGTGCCTACTCCTGGGTTAGCGACCGACTGATCGCAGAGCTTGCTGTCTGCACATCGAAAGATCGCTGCGGCCAAACTATAAGTTCGCCGGATCACAAACAACAAAACAGTCAACCTTGAAAGAGTTCTCAGAGATTAGAGCAAATTATGCCGGCCATCTCCGTGAAGCTTCGGTAAGCTGAGAATCCGCCCGGAACCTGTTCGTGCTGCATAGCTCCGTTTCTGGGTAACTTCTGCGCGGCCGACCATACGTCAGTTTGTAAGCGGCGGTTTTAGATTCGGCCACATTTAGAGCCATAATACCCTTAGGAAGCAGAGTAGATCAGACATTTTTGTGGTTGTTGCGGCGTGTTTAGATCGACGGCATCGCGATCATTTCTGCCGAGCATTCAGCTGGTCAAGTTTTTGCTTGAGCTGTTCAAGCCTGTTCCCGGCTTCGCCGAGCCTGCTGCCTAGAACTCGTACCGCATTGCAAACTGCATTACACGCGGTTGCGTCAACAGGCTGGTATACGCTCCGAAATTGTTCGGTGACTGAGTCAGCGATGTCAGCAAAGCCGATGACCCCACTGACTGAGCGTTGAAGCGGGTCAAATTAGGCACATTAAACACGTCCCACCGAAATTGCAGGCTGTGCGTCTCGCGGTAGGGCATTTTCCAGCTTTTATAAAGGCTCATGTCCCACTCAGCGTAGCCGTTACCGCGCAGTACATTACGCGAGCCCACCTGCCCCGGAAGTGGGGAGGTGAAATCCTGCTGTGCTGCTGCAGGATCGGCAAAGACGTTGACGCTTCCGTTTTTCTTGAAAGTGCCTGTTTTCGGTTTCGTAGTCATCTGCGCCACGGCCGTGAGGAACCAGTCGGTTGGCCAGCGTTGGCCGCCGTCAATACTGAACGGGAATCCGCTGGTCCATCGAGCCACTCCCGAAGTCTGCCAGCCGCCAATAAACGCGTCCAACAATCCCTGGGCGTGGCCAGCCAGCGCCCGACCTTTGCCCACAGGCAGCTCCGCTACCCAATTGAGGTTGAATTGATGGGTGAGATCAAAATCAGATACTGCGCGCGCGAGGTTGGGAGAAAAAGCATTGGCAAGGCGGGTCCCCACCAGGCCGATGTTCTGATAGCCATATACCGAAAATCCCACTCTCGATGCCGCCGACGTGATGTCGATAGATTTCGAATAGGTATAGTTCAGGTCAAACTGAAATCCGTGGCTGACCTGTTTCCTCAGGTTGACTTGCAGCGCGTGGTAGCTGGAGCTTCCGACGGAGCTCCATCCATATGTGGAAAAGGCCTGATTGTTCAGATAATTTCCAATCCCCCCGCCAAAGGGTGAACCAACGGTTCCTGCTCCCGACGCCGTACAACCTGGCTTGGCGCAGAACGTGTAGTAGTGGCCCTGGTTATCTCCGAGTCCCTCATACACGTCAACATCCGCCAGTCCAACGATTTCGTCGCCGATCACCGACAGACCCGGGTTGTAATAGAGATTGAATACTTCCTGGATCAGGCTGTCCGTGGAGTTGTTCGAGGGGACGATGCCGGTTCCAAACGTGTCCGTGTAATGAGTTGCGCCGGCCGGCAATTTCGGCAGCATGTTGACCCAGTATTGCGCCGTAGGACCGAGGTCTGACGCCTTGAGGTTGTTAATCTGAGCGGGCGTGATAACAGCCTGGTAATAGTTCGTTGGCTGCCCGCCGTTGTTGGCCAAGGCAAGCTTCCTCGCCAGGCTGGATAAGGCCGATGCAGCCGTGTAGTAGTCGATACCCGAAATCGGATCTTTAATATTGAGTGGCTGAGTGAGATCGCGCTGGGTGAGCAGATCGCGTCCAAAACGGCCGACATACGATACCTGCACCGAGAATCGGTGCGGCAGTTCGCGTCCGATCGAAAAGTCCGCAGTATAGGCATGCGGCGTCTTCAAGGTGTTGTCGTTGCCCCACAAATTGGCCTCAGAGTTAAATGGAATTTTCTGCGGGAAACCCGGCGGCGGTGGCGGCTGCAGGAACGGAACTCCGTTGATATTGTTGGCCGGAATGGCGTTGATACCTGTAATTCGGGGCAGGTTTTCAGCGCTCGTTACTCCAAACGTGCAGCAAGCATTCTGGAGTGATGTAGAAAAACCTGCGGAGCCAATCTGATCGAAGCTGTTGATCAACGCGAA
>JANYKL010000165.1 GCA_025361625.1 Acidobacteriaceae bacterium | reverse complement strand
GCCTTTGCCCGGCGCTTCCGAGAGGTTGGCCCGCTTCGCAAGGCTGCATCCAGAGAATGCGCTTGCCCTGTATTACCAGGCGATCGCCCGCAGCCGGGAGCCCGACAAATCGAACCTTGGAAATCGAGGGGACAATGCGAGCTCTGAGAAGCGAAATACGATCGAAAGTCTGCTTCAGCAAGCGGTGAAGCTCGAACCGAATTTCGCTCGAGCACACCTTCAACTCGGAATTATGTTTTCCGAGCGCCGCGATACCGCGCAGGCTATTTCAGAATACAAAAATGTGATCGAGGGCGGATCCGCCGACGTCGACAGTATGCGAGAAGCACACTACCGCCTCGCACAGGCCTATTCGCGGATGGGTGAAAAGGCACAAGCTGATCGTGAGTTTGAACTTCACCGCCAATTAACGAAGAAAAACGAAGCTGAGTCCGAGCGGCAACGACGAAACTTGCAACAATTTGTTATTTCGCTTCAGGGAAACGGTCGACAACAGACGCGACCCGACGCGACCACTAAGTGACGCTGAAACAAACAGGAGTGTCGGTGTTAGCCGTTGGCTCGGGCCACCAGCAAAATTCCGAGGCAATAAAAGACAAACATCAAGCCAAGATACATCTTCGCTTTTTGCGGAGCGCCGTCGAATTCCTTCCAGGCGATCACCCCCCAGAGAGCGGCGACCATCGGCGCGGACTGTCCGATTGCATAAGAAATCGCGACTCCAGTGAAGCTGGCAGCGACCAAATTGAATACCATGCCAATGCCCCAGATAAATCCCCCGAGCACTCCTAGTGCATGGCCAGACGCCGGACCGCGAAAAAATCCGGCGAAGCCGACGGGGTCACCGACGAGCGGGTGCTTCATGAAATAAATGTTCCAGATGAAGCACGAGAGCAGCGCGCCCAATGTCAGAAAGACTGCGATGCTATAAGGGCCCAGCGTATTTCCGTTGGTCATGGCATGCGCGACAAACGGCGCCCAGAGTCCCATGAGTACGCCTGAAACAACGCAAACGACGATGCTCTTTTTGGACACCTCGCGTCCAGCAATGGCTAGGCTGCCGTAGGCTTTGCCATCCATGATGACGGCTATGATGGCGCACACCACCCCCGCAGCGATCAGCACGATGCTTCCTTTCGGTTGCAGCACATAGCTTGAGAGGGTTCCAACCACGAGGGCAATGCCGATCGCCACCGGGAATGCGACCGCAAGCCCAGCCATGTCGATCGCGGCAACCAACAGGAGATTGGCAAGGTTGAAGATTGCGCCGCCTACCATAGTCCAAACGATATTTTTTGTATCGGCGGAGTGCACGTTGTTCAGAAAGCTTGAGGCGTCATGACCTGAGCTCCCCATCGTCAGAGCGAGAATGACGGAAACGAGAAAGATGCCGACGGCATAATCCCAATAAAACAGTTCAAAGCGGTAATTTTTCACGCCTTTATAAGTGTTTGCCCATGAGCCCCAACAGATGGCGCTCGTGATCATCATGAAGAGTGCAATGCCGAGACTGTGCGGCGTGAACATTAATTCTCCTAAGTTTGCGGCCCCTCAAAGGGCGTTAAGTGGCTTTCGGCATCGCAAGAGCGATACCCGATTCTGAACGACCTTGCTATGCCTTATTGCTACGAAACCGGCTTCTCTCTAGGATCGGTTCCGCCTTACTTTCCGCGAAGTCTTGACACGAACATCTGCAGAAAGCGGTCGGCGTCAACTTCCACGCAGACCTTTGCGTTAGCCTCGACTTTGTCGAGGCCTTCAATAATGTAGCGATCTCCGTGCAACACGTTACGCTCGATGGCATTACGCCGATTGGCCACCGTTTCTCCGCGAGAAAACTCGCCGCGCGTTTCAACATCGACATGCATTGCAGGAGCTTTTACCAAACTTGCATCAATCGCCACACCTACTGCCAGCGGATCATACATCGGCGTCCCGTCGGAACCAAATTGCGCTGACAGATCGACGAGATAACTAGCCACTTTATGAATAAAGTCATTCACGGGGCCGTGCGTTTGACCAAGCTGATCGAGGTATTTCTTTGATAACAACGTCTTATCGCCTACATCGAGCCCGACCATAGTTAACGGCCATCCCGCTTGAAAGACGATTTGTGCGGCTTCAGGGTCATTGTAAATATTAGCTTCGGCAGCCGCGGTGGAATTCCCGCCAGTAATCGATCCACCCATGATGATCACTTCTTTAACCAGCGGAACGATGGAAGGATCTTTTTCTACCGCGAGTGCGATGTTCGTAAGCGGACCGACCGGAACGAGCGTGATTTCATGCGGGGCGGCGTGCACCATCTCGATGATCAGGTCGGGACCATAGCGGGCATCGACTTTGCATTTGCTCGCCGGCAATTCAATATTCGCCAGACCATTTTTGCCATGCCAGAACTCGGCCGTGATCAATTTTTGAAAGAGCGGATGCTGCGCACCGGCTGCGACCGGAATATCGCATCGGTTTGCGAGTGAAATCATGCGCAGAGCGTTTTCCAAACCTTGTTTGGCGGTTACGTTTCCCGGCACAACCGTCAGCGCCCGAACGTCCAGCTCTGGCGAGTTAAGAGCGAGCATGATCGCCATTGCATCGTCCGTCCCGGGATCGGTGTCGATGATAACTTTCTTGCCCGCCGCCAGGGCCAGTTGGGCGAGCAAGATACTGACGGCGACGGTAAGCGCCGCAGAAGCAGACAACTTTCGAACAGCGGCGACTTGAGAGCTCATGGGCATGGGCATGGTCCTGCGGGAGACTGGGTTTATAAAGTGTGGTGCAACTCGCCAGCGTGGTTCAGATTGCGTGACCCCTG
Organism: Acidobacteriaceae bacterium; assembly: GCA_025361625.1. Classification (GTDB taxonomy): domain Bacteria; phylum Acidobacteriota; class Terriglobia; order Terriglobales; family Acidobacteriaceae; genus Acidiflorens. The sequence goes on along the minus strand of JANYKL010000165.1, from coordinate 21,451 downwards.
TGTGAGCAAATACAAATCTTTGTGATCGAAACGAAAGGCCGGGAAATTCGCATCCTGGCCCAAGCCATCTGAAAATTTTCCATATGAACCGCGCCGTAGCGTAGCCGTGAGCACGGGCTAGTGTCAAGGGCACTAACTGGCAGCCAACGTTCTGCCGTCGTACAATTGCACCCACGTTCCGCGGCCTCTCGCGACGCGGACTTAAATGCGACCGCACCACCGATCGGACATCTAACTCACTAACTGTCGTTGCTCATGTATTCCCACGGATATGCCCACCGAGCAAACAAAATCCCGTGATATCGCTGACCATGCAACTCATGGCGTGGAGATCGCGAATTGCTTTGGGCGCCCATTACTTCCCAATCGCGGCACACCACTCAACCTTGATTGGGTCCGCGATGTTCGTATCAATACCAGCGCCATCGAGCGTCGCGCCCAATCGCACGCCATGCGCCGCACGGTAAAAAAAGACTGGCAAGCGGCATGGCTTTTGCGCGCCATCACCTGCATGGACCTGACGACACTTTCTGGCGATGACACCGACGAGCGCGTGCGTAGACTGTGCGCTAAAGGCCGCCACCCGATTCAGAGCGAACTGGAGCAAAAGCTTGGCATCGAGTCATTGCAAATAAAAGTGGCGGCCATATGCGTCTATCACGTTTTCGTGGAAACGGCTTTACGAGCGCTCGAAGGGAGCGGCATTCACGTGGCCGCAGTATCAACGGGCTTCCCCGCTGGACTGTCACCCTTAGCTGAACGGGTGGCGGAAATTCGCAGGTCGGTTGAGGCAGGAGCACACGAGATCGATGTTGTCATCACGCGCGCTTATGTTTTTGCGGGCCATTGGCAGGCGTTGTACGACGAAGTCGCAGCCTTCAAACAAGCCTGTGGCCGCGCCCACATTAAAGTGATCCTGGGAACCGGCGACTTGCTGACCCTTCGCAATGTTGGGCGGGCCAGTGTAGTTGCGATGATGGCTGGCGCCGACTTCATTAAAACTTCGACCGGCAAAGAACCGACCAACGCAACGCTGCCTGTCGGACTGGTGATGGCAAGAGCTATTCGGGAATACGCACAACAAACGGGCATGGCTGTTGGATTTAAGCCGGCAGGCGGAATTCGCACGGCAAAACAGTCGATAGAATGGTTCTCCATGATTAAAGAAGAGCTGGGCGATTCGTGGCTGCGGGCTGAGATGTTTCGCTTCGGAGCGAGCGGACTGCTCGGCGACATTGAGCGGCAGTTGGAGCACCATGCCACAGGACGTTATTCGGCAGACTACCGGCACCCTCTAGCATAGATTTCGTGTTGCTGACGTTTTTCTGGGTTGGCGTTTGAACGAACTGCAGGATGACGATTTTAGAAATCTGAATTCAGGAATGGCCTAAAGAGCTCATGAGCATCGCCGAAAAGTTCGTCAGCATGGAGTACGGCCCCGCACCCGAAGATTCGAAAGAAGCGCTCGCTTGGCTTGATCGCAGCAAACGACTGGCTCATTACATCGGCGGCGAGTGGACTGCGCCGTCCGCCGGGCAATTCTTCGACACTGTCGACCCTTCGAATGGGGAAAAGCTTGCTGCGGTTGCGCAGGGCTCGGCGGCGGATGTTGACGCTGCGGTCAAAGCTGCGCAAGCTGCTGCTCCCGCGTGGCAGGCCCTTACCCCGCACGCTCGCGCAAAATATCTATACGCCATCGCGCGCCTGGTTCAGAAACATTCCCGCCTACTCGCGGTGCTCGAAACCATGGACAACGGAAAACCGATTCGCGAGAGCCGCGACATCGACATTCCGCTTGTCGCGCGCCACTTTTATTACCACGCGGGCTGGGCTCAACTCCTCGATCAGGAATTTCATGGCTACGTTCCCTGTGGAGTTGTTGGCCAAATCATCCCGTGGAATTTTCCGCTTCTAATGTTGGCTTGGAAGATCGCGCCAGCGCTGGCAACAGGAAATACAGTGGTGTTGAAGCCCGCAGAATACACCCCGCTCACCGCGCTCGCATTCGCCGGCATTTGCGCCGAGGCAGGGTTGCCCGCAGGTGTGGTCAATATTGTCACCGGCGACGGTTCAACCGGCGAGTGGCTGGTGAATCACCCGGACGTAAACAAAATCGCCTTCACTGGATCGACCGAAGTGGGACGCGCGATTCGCGCTGCAACCGCTAAGACTCATAAAAAACTTTCTCTTGAGTTAGGCGGAAAGTCTCCGTTCATAGTTTTTGAAGACGCCGACCTTGACAGCGCCGTCGAAGGCCTTGTCGACGGGATATGGTTTAACCAGGGACAAGTCTGCTGTGCCGGTTCGCGCTTGCTCATGCAGGAGAGCATCGCAGAGGCGCTAATCACCAAAATTCAGGATCGAATGAACACGTTACGGATTGGCGCTCCGCTCGACAAGGCGGTTGACATTGGCGCCATCGTCGCGAAAGTTCAGCTTGACCGCATTACCAAGCTGGTAGACCAGGGTGTTGCCGATGGAGCAACTTGCTGGCAGCCTCAAATGGTTCTTCCGGCGCGCGGGTTTTATTATCCGCCGACTTTGCTCAGCAACGTGCATCCGAGCTCAATCGTTGCCCAACAGGAGATTTTCGGTCCCGTTCTCGCGGCTATGACTTTCCGGACTCCGAGTGAAGCGGTGGAACTTGCGAACAACACCGCTTATGGACTCGCCGCCTGCGTCTGGAGTGAGAGCGTCAACGTCTCACTGCATGTCGCGGCGCAGATTAAGGCTGGAGTAGTTTGGGTCAACTGCACAAATTTGTTCGATGCCTCATGCGGATTCGGCGGGTATCGAGAAAGTGGTTTCGGACGCGAGGGCGGGCGGGAGGGGCTGCTCGAATATATGGAGCCGGCGTGGTTCAAAAATTTGCCGCTGCTCCCCGAAAAGCAGCTCGCACCGAAGAACAACGAATCGGGGAACGCGCTCCCGTCCCCATCCTCATGGGCAGCAACGGTCGGCCCTGGACCGTCGATCGACCGCACCGTCAAACTCTACATCGGGGGCAAGCAGGCCAGGCCCGATTCCGGGTACAGCTTTGAAGTGCTTTCTTCTTCCCGCCAATTGCTCGGGGAAGCTCCTCTAGGAAACCGAAAAGACATTCGCAACGCGGTTGAGGCCGCGCGCAAAGCTGCCTCGTGGGCTAAGATGACCGCTCATAATCGCGCGCAGGTTCTCTATTACTTCGCTGAGAATCTTTCGCAACGTCGCCTTGAAATTGTCGATCGCTTAGCTGCGGCGGTCGGGGAACAGCAAGCGGTGCGGGAAGTTGATCTCAGCGCCGAGCGAATTTTTGCTTACGCGGCGTGGGCCGACAAATTCGATGGCGCGGTCCACAATCCTCCATTCCGCAATGTTGCTATTGCGATGAATGAAGCGATCGGAACGCTTGGCGTCATCTGCCCAGATGACGCACCTTTGCTCGGATTTCTTTCGCTAGCAATGCCCGCACTCGCCATGGGTAACACCGTGATCGCGGTTCCCTCAGAAACTTACCCGCTCATTGCGGGAGATCTCTACCAACTCTTCGATACGAGCGACTTTCCGGGTGGCGCGATCAACATCGTTACCGGATCTCGATCTCAGCTCCTCAAGCCCTTAGCTGAACATGACGACGTAGACGCCATCTGGTGCTTCGCCGATGCGCAGAGCGCGGCAGCGGCGAAAGCCATGTCAGTCGGAAATCTAAAACAGGTTTGGACCAATGAAGGCCGAGCGATCGACTGGTTTGATTCAAAGTTAGCCGAAGGGCGCTGGTTTCTGGAACATGCCACGCAAGTGAAAAACGTCTGGGTTCCTTACGGGGAGTAAGACCACAGCCACTAAAATTTCGGCGCTACGGTCAAATCTAGTCCTCCAGTTGTAATCTGCTCAAAATGAAAGCCACATTCGCTCCAAGAATCAAAATCTGCTGCATAGCGGCCATCGAGGAAGCAGCGCTTGCGGTTGAATATGGAGCCTCGGCCCTTGGTCTAGTTTCTCAGATGCCGAGTGGGCCCGGAGTCATCCCCGACCATCTCATCGCAGAGATTGCGGCTACCGTTCCGCCTGCAATTGGAACGTTTCTTCTGACCTCGTGGCAACACGCTAGCCGTATTATTGAACAGCAGCGTTGCTGCAGAACGAATACGATCCAAATTTGCGATCGCTTAACAGAAGGAACCTACGAGGATTTGAGAATGACTTTGCCTGGGATTTCGATCGTTCAGGTGATTCACATCAGTGGTCCCGAATCTTTCGATGAAGCGTTACGCATCGCGCCGCATGTCGATGCCCTTCTCCTTGATTCCGGCAACCAGCAGCTGGCGGTGAAAGAACTGGGCGGGACGGGTCGAACTCATAATTGGACGTTGAGTCGGTCGATCAGAGAAGCAATCGCTGTCCCACTGTTTCTTGCCGGCGGCCTTACCCCGGAAAACGTCGGTCAGGCGATCGAAGAAGTTAGCCCCTTTGGGCTCGACATCTGTTCCGGTGTGCGAATCGAGGGACGTCTCGACGAGGAGAAGTTAAAACGGTTCTTTGGGGCGGTTCGACAGGCTGGCGCCGACGCATGCCGCCTCTCACGTTGACTTTTCCGAGAGCTACAGGCAAACTCTCAATTCGCCCGTCAACCGCATCGGGCCGGCACGAAGTGCCCGGGGAGTAACCTACGAGCGAGGCAAAGGCCGAGAAAAACGTTTCGCTCTATGAACGCTAACCGGGTCTCCTATACGCTCGACTCGACGCTGGAGACGGTGAACAACGCCGAAGAAACAGCTACCCGTATTGCCACCGAGGCCGGTTTTGACGACGAGGAGATCATGAAGATCTCCATGGCAGTTCGTGAGGCTGCGGTGAATGCGGTCTTGCACGGCAATGCGTATGACCCGAATAAAAAAGTCACAATCGAGTTCGAGCGCTCGGCGAAAGATTTAGTGATCGTGATTCGGGATCAGGGGAAAGGGTTGGACGAAATGAAGATTCCCGATCCGCTGGCGCCCGATAATTTGATGAAGACTTCGGGCCGAGGAATTTTTCTTATACGCTCGTTTATGGATGTGGTGGAAATTCACCCTTCCGCGACGGGCACCGAACTTAAAATGACCAAGCACGTCCACGGCAATGCCGCGGATTCCAAGGAGGCTTCCCAGTGAGCATGAAGTCCAGTACTCGTCAGGTGGATGGTGTCACAATTGTCGATCTCAGCGGCCGAATCACGCTCGGCGAAGGCAGCGTCGTTCTGCGCGAGACGGTGCGCGATTTGCTTTCCAAAGGTCAGAAGAAAATTCTGCTTAACCTCGGCGATGTGAACTACATCGATAGCTCAGGCATCGGCGAGCTAGTCAGCGCCTTCACCACCTCCAAGAATCAGGGTGGCGAACTCAAATTGCTGAAGCTTACAAAGAAAGTTCACGACCTGCTGCAGATCACAAAGCTTTACACCGTATTCGACGTCAAAGACGACGAAGCTGCGGCAGTAAAGTCTTTCTCCTAATTAACGGATTGCGAGCGCATTGCCGGCGCGGAATTAAACTTCCGCGCGGGCTGCCTCTCTCTGGTTCCCGATTACAAGCTTGCCGGCCGTCGATCTTCCTCAGCTCCGGCCGTGCATCGCCTCCGAGACGATCAAATACGCCTTCTGCACCGATTCTCTTGGCTGGCCGCAGCACGATGACGGCTTTAACGTTCGCTTTTGGGAACCAGCCGCGAGAATTTTCGCTGGGTTCGGTGGGGTTCGGTCAGCCAGTCGCCATTCACTCCTACAATGAAATTGCAGTCGGAATGGAGTCGGCATGAGTCGGCTAATTTCACTATCAGTGCTCGCGATACTTGCTCTTAGCGGAATTTGCGAGGCCCGCAAGAAGGTTCCATTTCCCTGCCTGTCTGTCTCCGAGGCAAGAAACTACGTCGGTTCGGAGCGCTGTATCACGGGAACAGTGATGGCCGTAGAAGAAGGTGAAAAAGGAACTGTTTTTCTCACTTTCTGCCGCGACAAGGGGGATTGCCCATTTTCTGTTGTCGTTTTTCCCGCCGACCTTAAAAAGATGGGCGACATCCACCTTCTCGAAGGGCGGCAGGTTGAGATGATCGGGACGATTCAGCAGCATGATGGGCGCGCCGAAATCGTTCTTAGGCATACGCAACAGCTGGGCGAAAGCGCCTATGTCTTGATCCCGCGCGTCCCAACTGAGTACGATGTGGAAAAAGTCGGCCACGGCAGAGCAGGCAGCATCAGGAAGGCCAAGGCATCGAGAAAAAAGGCTAAAAGGCAGGGCGAGCCAACTTCAATCGACGATCCGAACGAACCACAATAACGGCCCTGAAATTCGCCGCGGATCACACCAGGCCTTTTTTTAGTTCGTCCAGCGGATACCTCGTCCCACGCCACACAATGCCATCGTTCGAAAGGGCGTGATACATGGACTTTGCGAGCGTATAGATAAAAAGAGTTGTGCTCGCCGGGTGAAGAAAAAAATAGTATGGCGGTATCGCCGACCGCCGGGACATCCCGTAATAAATTGCAAACATTGAAAACAGAGCCACTGCGTATGGAACGCGCGCCCATCCGTGAGCCACGAGCACGCCGAGAAAAGGGCCGAGATTCAAAAAGCCGAGGGCGACGATCGTAGCGACAGTTCTCCACCATTGAAAAGAGAGAACGGCGTAAAAATTTTTAGTTAAGTTATTGACGATTCCAAAGGCTCCCTTCGCCCATCGAAGAGAAATTAGATCTTCTCCAAAAACACACCGCTGCCGGAACCCGGCGTTCTTTATAACTTTGCCCAGCTTCATGTCGTCGAGCACTTCCATTCGGAGCGCCTCATATCCGCCGATTGCCTCATAGGCCGAGCGCCGCACCATGTTGAAAGCGCCGACGCCCATATGGTCTCGCGCCTTCGGATTAGCTACCTTCCAGGGGCGGTGTCCAAAAACAAAAAGCGCCTGAAAGAAAGCGATCATCATTCTTTCCCCCGCTTGCTTCATGATCATGCGTGGGAAAAGAACGACGTGGTCGGCGCGATCAGTCTCGGCATAGGCAATTGCGCGCCGCAGGGCATCCGGTTTGAATAGCACATCGGCGTCGGTGAAGAGCAGCCAGTCTCCCGTTGCCGCTGCCGCTGCCCTCCACATGGCATGCGTTTTGCCGAGCCAACCAGCAGGCAGGTCCAAAATATGAATGATCTGCAAACGCGCATGGCCTACGCTTCCATTTGCTCCCGCCGAAGCAGGGCTGAATGGGACGTTAACAAGGGGGCTAACAAATGGGTTAACCACGGAAGCGGTCTCGACGCCATGCTGCTGCTGCCGAACTTCGTCCATGATGCGTCCCGTGGCCTCGGTCGAACGATCATTGACGGCAATAATTTCGTAGTTGGAATACTCGAGCACCAGCAGGGCAGCCAGTGTGGCGCGGATGCTCTCTTCTTCGTTCCGAGCCGGAACAATGATGCTGACTCGCGGTTGTTCGGCAGGGCTTAGATGAATATCCCAGTAAGGCTTGGCAATGTCGGCGACATGCGGCATGCCTAGCATCGCTTCGACGACGCGCGACGACCATGCTAGAGCGAGAATGACGCCCGCGATCCAGAGGATGATTTGCCAGTGCATTTTTTAAGGTTTGGGCAGGCTGTCAACAAGTGGACGAAGCCGCCAGATTTTCGCTGCGCCGAAGCGCAGGTGCGAATCGCATGCCGTAAAACAGTATGGCAGAAGAGATAGCCATCGCGATCACGGGAAGGATAAAGGCAGATTGAAGCGAGTGATGATCGGCAACATATCCCATGAGTGTTGGCGAAGGTACATCGCCAAAAAGATGAAAGAGAAACATATTTACTGCGATCGCAGTGACCCGAATTTGCGGGCTGACGGCATTGACCAATGCTGTGTTTAAGGGAGAAGTATTGATCAGCAGAAAGAACGCGGCAAGTGCAATCGCCGGTAGCATGATCGGGCCTTTGCTAAACAGGGCTACGATCATGACTGGCACTCCGAGCGCCATGCTCACTGCGGAAACAAAATAATACGAGCCTGGCATTTTCGGAAGCAGGCGGTCTCCCAACCATCCTCCGGCAAGCGATGCCACAATGCCACAACCGACAACGATGGCTCCGAAAAATTCGTTTGCTTGTTTCAGGCTATAGCCACGGACAGCCGAAAGAAACGTGGGCATCCAAACTTGAATTCCTCCAAGCGAAAAGGTTCCAGCAGCCATGCCCAGGGTGACTGTCCAGAAGGCGGGGTTGTGCACCAATCCCCAAACACTTGCCTTGGTAGCAGATTCTTTTCGTGTATCGAATTGGCCGGGCTTAGGTTCCGGCAGAAAAGCTACTGCCAGGGCCAGCAGAAATCCGGGGGCGGCAGCGATATAGAAAGGAAATCGCCACCCGTGTTCGGGGCCAAGCTTCCCGCCTAATAGGTACCCTGCCGCAGTTCCCACGGGAATAGCGAGATAAAAAATACCAAAGATGCGACCCCGTCTATCTTCGGGAAATAAATCAGCGACGAAAGTTGGTGCAATGGTGACAAAGGTTGCTTCGCCGATGCCTACGAGCGTATGACGGACAAGCAGTTCCCAGTAAGTATGGGTGAAGGCCGTGAGCAGCGTCAGGGCGCTCCAGAAAATGGCGCCAAGCATGATAATTGTTTTGCGGGAATAACGGCCGGCCAATGGCCCGACAAACGGCGCAGCGACCATATAAAAACCAAGAAATGCGCTGGTGAGATAGCCTACCTGGGTGTTGGTTAAGTGAAACTCATTTTGCACCAGCGGCTGGACGGCGAACAGCACCGACCGGTCAATGTAATTAAGCAGGTTCAGCGTGGTCAGCAGCGCCAATGCCGTGCGGGGATAGAGTTTGGTTGGAGGCACTCAGCGCGCAATATAACATGCAATCCGCAACAACGCGGATAACTCAGGGCTGTCCTACGTCAAAGAGCGGCTGTTCTTTTACCTCGGCAGATATAATTCACCACTATGTTTGCTCTGGTTTCTGGGCTCGGAACGCGGTGACATTACTTTGACCGGCACTGAATCAGGGGTTCGCGTGGTTGATGGAGGTGGGGTAGGATCGATTCCTCCGCTACTGGTTCTGGCAGCCGCTTTTGTCGTGCGGGTGATCCCCGCCGCAGCCTATTTTTTCAACCCCGACGAAGCTCTGCACTACCTTGCGGCCAGCCAAGGCTCGTTAAGGCTCACTTACCAGGCGGCCCTCACGAACGCGCATCCTCCGCTACTCATTTTGGTGCTTCACTTCTGGCAATGGCTTGGCCACTCGGAGTTAATCCTGCGGATGCCCTCCGTGCTGGCCGGCACAGCTTGTTGCTGGCTTTTCTTCCTTTGGCTCGCGGAAGTTACGAATCGAACGACTGCGTTCACGGGGCTGCTGCTAATCGCATTTGCTCCGTCGCTGATAGCTCTCTCGTCAGAGGTGAGGCAGTATGCGCTACTTTTATTCTTCATAGCCGCCTGCCTCTTACTTTCGGAGCGCGCCCTGCGCTCTAATTCGGCGTGGATGATGGGCTTGTTCTCGCTGGCGCTGTTCGGTGCGCTGCTTACACATTACTCGTCACTGCTCTTAGCGGTTGCGATTGGCGTTTATGTGTTCGCTCGTTTGGTTCGGCATAAAACGGGACGCAATGTGGCGGTGGTGTGGATTTCGGGGCAAATCATTGCCATTGCAATTGCCGTCTATTTCCTACTTACTCACGTTCGTCGCCTGAAGGCCATGGGGATGCCACAGGAAATCGCCGAGACCTGGTTGCGCAGGTCGATATTTCACTCCGCGGAACACGGCATCACCGTGTTTATTTCCGTTCAAACTCTTCGTGTATTCACATATCTCTTTAGTCATGGCTTGGTTGGAGCTTTAATCATGCTGGCTTTTCTCGTTGGCATGTTCGCGCTACTGACAGGGAGAGCAAAAGAAGACAGCCCTACGCCAACTCGCAAGGAACTCGCTCTGCTGCTATCGCTTCCATTTCTTTTGAATGTTGGCGCGGCAATCGTTGGAATCTATCCCTTCGGAGGCACGAGGCATAATGCTCTGCTCGCGCCCTTTGCCATGACTGGCGCGGCCATCGGTATCTCTTTCGTTCTGCTTGAAAGAACGTGGGCAAGAAGCTTTTGGATAAGGGTGTCGCCCGTACTCGCCGCGCTCGTTCTCTGCAACTTGTTACCTTCTCCGGCGCCGCTGATCAAAGCGCGGAATCACTCCAAGGAACTAATGCGCGATGCGGTCGACCATCTGCGTGTCGCCACTCCTCCGGGTTCGCTGATTTTTTCAGATTACGAAAGCGGTCTGCTACTCGGTTTTTACGTGTGTGAGCGCGGCGTCGTCCAGATCTTTCCTCCGCTTCATCGATTCGCGAAGGCCGACTGTGGCGTTCATACAACAATTACCGCGAGGCCAGACGAATGGAGGTTTAAAGCAGATAGTTTGCAGAGTGAACTTAACGATGCCGCAGCCAGCTACAACCTGGCGCCCGCAACTAAAGTATGGCTGTTCGATGCGGGATGGATCAATGATCTTGCACCCGCCATCAGCCGCGGAAAGGACTGCTCTCGGCCTCTTTTTTTTGGAGAAAATATTTTGATCTGCGAGTTAACAGTCGGACGCCGGATCCCCGCCACACAGCGGGCTGCTACGGTCTCGCCGGCTTTTTCGGGCGCGGAAAACGTGCGATAACAACGGTCGAAATTCCACCACGAGGACGGAACTCACCCTTCACTTCAGCCCATACAGGCTTTGCCCATCGAACTACGTCTTCCATGACCTGGTTCACGACGTTTTCCTGAAAGATCCCCAAATTTCGAAATGACTGCAAATATTCTTTGAGCGATTTCAGTTCCAGACAAAGCAGGTCAGGCACATATCGGATTTCTATATGCCCAAAATCGGGCAAGCCAGTTTTGGGGCATACCGAAGTAAATTCAGGATCGTTGACCACAATTTCATAACTGGGAAACTGATTGGGCCAGGTTTCAATCTGCGGAAAAGGATGATCCAGGCCAGCGGCGGCATGATCCGCGGTGTAACGCGGCGAAGGAGTGCTATCTTCGCCGTGGCGAATCGCTTGGGTTACCGAAGCTTTTGTGGACAATTTACTCGGCATCATCGAATTTGAAGATCTGGGCATGGTCTCAATTGTAAGGGCGCATTTATGCGCTCGCGCGGCTTATACAACGAAAAGTGACGCTAACGGGCAAGGTTCGCATCTAATTGTTGAAGCTTTAACAAGACTTAGCGCTGGTCGCAGGATGATACATTGAGTCTTGCGCTTTTCTTCGTATGCCCTTGAATGGAAACAGCTCGGAGCGTCGCTGGTGGATCCCGGCGCTGGCCATAATTGCGGCCGTTATTCTTCTGGCGGCGTTCGTCTCGCATCGAGATGATTCCGTGCGCCTGCGGACCGCGACCGTGGAACGGGCGACCATCCGCAGCCTGGTTTCGACCAACGGTAAAATTGAGCCGGTTAGTAATTTTGAAGCTCACTCTCCGGTTTCGACGAGCGTCAAGCGCTTGCTCGTAAAAGAGGGCGACTCGGTTAAGGCTGGCCAGCTTCTTATCGTTCTCGACGACGCCGAGGCGCGCGCCCAAGCGGCACGGGCACAAGCGCAGGTTACCTCGGCTCAAGCCGACACGAACGCCGCCGAGCACGGCGGCAATCAGGAAGAGCTATTGGGTGCCGAAGCCCAGTTCGTAAAAGCCCGCACCGATCGCGACTCCGCACAACGGAGTTTAAGCGCACTGGAAAAGCTCGAGAAGCAGGGTGCCGCTTCATCGGGCGAAGTTTTAGAGGCGCAGAATGCCCTTGAACGCGCTGAAGCGCAACTTACTTTTCTGCACCAAAAGCAGACCAAACGCTATTCGTCATCGGAGTTGGATCGAATCAAGGCGCAACGCACTGAAGCTCAGGCGAGTTATGGAGCGGCAGAAGAGGTTCTTACCAAGTCGAACGTTCGTGCTCCCTTTGACGGCACCGTTTATTCACTTCCGGTGAGGCAAGGTGGCTTCGTCGCTGCTGGCGACCTGCTCTTGCAAATGGCCGACCTTCGCAAGGTCGTCGTCCGTGCCTTCGTCGATGAACCGGACGTAGGCAGGCTCGCACCCGGAGAGGAGATGGAGATCATTTGGGACGCGGTGCCGGGGCGCGTGTGGAAGTCGCATCTTACCTCCGTGCCTTCAACTGTCCGGCTGCGCGGTTCACGCAACGTCGGTGAAACAACCAGCGTAATCGACAATTCCGATTTGAAATTGCTTCCCAACATCAACGTAGGAGTTACTATCGTCGCGGCACAGAACGAAAACGTGCTGGTCGTTCCCCGCGAGGCGATCCGAATGGATGGGGGAAAGCCTTACGTATTGCAGGTATCGGGCGACCGGCTGAGACGACGAGACATCGAAACATCCCTCTCTAACCTCACCCAAATTGAAGTGAAAGGTCTCGCGGCCAAAGACGTGATTGCCATCAGCGCTTTGAATGGACGACCGATAGGCGAGGGGACACAGGTCAAGTTTTAGATGAGGGCGGTTTCTGCGAGATTTCCGTTGGTACTTGTCGCTGCCAGCTTTCTACTCGCCGCATACGTACCACGTTGCGCCGCCCAAGTTAGCAAAGCATTGCTTGCCTCGGGACGCATCGATGAGGCTATTTCGGAATTGAATCACAATCTTTCCTCTTCCCCCGACGATGCTGAAGCTTCGAATTTATTGTGCCGGGCTTATTATTCGCTTGAATACTGGGATCAAGCTGAACCTCATTGCAAAAAGGCGGTCACTCTCGCTCCTGGAAACAGTGACTTTCATTTATGGCTAGGCCGCGTATATGGCGAAAAGGCCGAGCGGGCAAATTTTATCGTGGCCGCAAGCCTTGCCGGAAAACTGCGGACGGAGTTTGAAAGAGCGGTGCAACTGAACCCTGCGAATGTGGATGCGAGGCTCGATCTGTCGGAGTTCTACATTGAAGCTCCGTCTTTTATGGGCGGCGGCGACAACAAGGCCCGCGAGCAAGCTATGGCATTGTCTCCGCTCAGTCCGGGACGCGACCACTGGATCTATGCCCGCATTGCTGAGAAGAAAAAAGATTTTCAAGGCGCTGAACGCGAATACCGCCTCTATATTGACGCCAGCAAGAACGATTCGAAAGCATGGCTCAACTACACTCTTTTTCTGCGGCGGAGAACCCGCCTTGATGAAATGGAAAAGGCAGTTTCGAAACTTGACGAGGCGCATGTATCGAGGAACGATAGTTTGTTCGAAGCTTCGAACGCCCTCTATGAATCAGGGCGCAATTATGCGTTGGCGAAGCAGCTTCTCCGTCATTACTTTTCAGCGGGACCGGTTGAAGCCGCCCCGGCGTTTCGAGCGCACTATTTACTTGGAGAGTTGCTGGAGAAACAAGGTGACCGGGCAGCAGCGCTGGACGAGTATAAGGCGTCATCGTCCCTCGCCCAGAATTTTGCTCCGGCTAAGCAAGCCCTGGAACGGGTTAGGCGTTAACTTGACAGGCTCGAAAAAGGTTTTAAACGCGACACGACCGGAATAATCTCAGCTGCCCATCCCCAACTTCCATTTCACACACTACAATTTAGGAACTCTAATAGATGCCGAAACATCAAGAACCGTGAACGGTGAACAGCGAAGACATGGGCGCAAGGGACAAAATTAGTTTTCATTTGGAGAAGGGGCAGCGGCTCTCGCGTCTTCTCGCCTTGCGTGCCGCATTCACTCTAGCTTTCGCCGGAACGCTCGCGGCAGCTACGGCGTATGCCGAGTCCTTGCCGATGGAGCGAGCCATCCGCCTCGCGCTTTCCCACAGCACCACCTCGCTCATCGCCCATGCTGACGTGCAACGCGCTTTTGCTTCCTTTCATGAAGCCCGCGATGCCTACATTCCCCAGCTGGTTATTGGTTCAGGTCTCGGTTGGACCTATGGCTATCCGCTCAGCATCGAAGGTTCTGCGCCGGCGCTGGTGAATGCAGTAACGCAGAGCACAGTGTTTAATTCTTCACAGAAGCAATTTGTGAATGCGGCGAAGACGGAATGGGCTGTCGCCGAATTGCACGATAAAGATCAGCGCAATGCTGTGATTCAGGACGTGGCACTCACTTATGCCGAGTTGGCGAAGTGGGAGTCTCGCCTTGAGCGCCTGCAGAGAGAGGAAAATGAAGCCAAGCAGATGGAGTATGCAGTCTCTGAACGGCTGCAAGCGGGAGTCGATAGCGCTGTCGATTTGAATAAAGGGAAACTTACGGTTGCGCGCGTACGTCTTCATCGAGCGGAGGCCCGCGGCTCAAGCGATGTGCTTAGACGCCACTTGTCGAATCTCACTGGATTACCGGTTTCGTCGATTGAATTAGTGCCTGACTCAATTCCAGGTTTGCCACCAATGCTTGCAGGAGACGATTTGCCCGCCAAGGCCATCGCCTCAAGCCCCGCGCTCATTGCTGCCGACAAGCACTCCTTGGCGGAATCGATGCGGGCCCTGGCCGAGCACCGGGCACAGTATCCGTCCCTTGATTTTTCAGCGCAGTACGCGCGCTTCTCTACGTTCAACAACTACACCCGCTATTTCCCTGCCGGAACATTCCAACGGGACAATGCCACAATTGGATTTGCCTTGAAAATTCCGGTGTTTAGCCCGAGTCAAAGGGCGCGAGCGGCGAGCGCTGACGCGGAGGCTTTGAAGGCAAAAAAACAAGCGGAAGCAAGTCGGAACCAACTCGCGGAAGAGACCTTGAAATTGCAGCGCGCCGCAGAGCAGATGGAAGCCGCGCGTGATGTAGCCCAACTCGAATATCAATTGGCACAGTCTGGACTCGAAGCTGCCCAGACGCGCGTGGAATCAAACACAGGTACGCTGCACGAACTTTCTGACGCCCGGGTGCAGGCAGCGGAGCGCTATTTGCTCTATCAGGACACCGAATTCGAGTACCGGCGCGTGCGGCTAAACCTGCTGCGCGCAACCGGCGAGATCGAGGCATGGGCGTTGCCTGCAGCCCCGTCGGACCACACTCCAACAGCCAAAAAGCCCTAATGCTTTTATCGCGTAGGAGTCCGGGCAACCAACGGCTGCCAAATCCGGCAGCTTAATGCTCAGAAATGACATTAGACCAGCATGTTTTGGTATAAAGCGCGACCTAAGAGACACTTAGTATAGTGAAAACAGGCTCCGGACGAGCCCGTGGACGTACCTGATTGGTAGCGCCCGACCCGGATTCTACGCGGATTGGAATGGTAAAATAAAGACACACTATGCCTTTGAAAACTTTGTTCCTGAATCCTCCCTCTTTTGAAAATTTTGACGGGGGCGCGGGCTCGCGCTGGCCCGCAACGCGTGAAATCGAATCCTACTGGTATCCGGTGTGGCTGGCTTACCCGACCGGAATGCTTGAGGGCGCTCGGCTGCTCGACGCGCCGCCACACCATGTCACGGCAGAAGAGACGATTCGTACCTGCAAGGATTACGAATTGCTCGTGCTTTTTACCAGCACGCCAGGGTTCCCCGGCGACCTCCGGATGGCGCAAGCGATCAAAGACAGCAACCCGCACATCAAGATTGCCTTTGTCGGACCGCACGTCAGCGTGCTGCCGGAGAAATCGTTGGCAGATAATCCGGTTATCGACGTGGTTTGCAGAAAAGAATTCGACTACTCCATCGTCGAGTACGCGCAAGGCAAGCCGATGGACGAGATTCTTGGAATTTCGTATCGTAAAAATGGAAAGGTCGTTCACAATGCTGACCGTCCGACGATTGAAAATCTGGACGCGCTGCCGCACGTCACCGACGTCTATCGCCGCGATCTAGATGTCCGCCGTTACATGGTGCCATTCCTGCTTCATCCTTACGTGGCGCTTTATACCACTCGCGGATGCCCCGCGCAGTGCACGTTCTGCCTCTGGCCGCAGACGCTCAGCGGGCATCCGTGGCGCAAGCGCTCGACCGACGATGTGGCTCTCGAAATGGCGAAGGCGAAAGAGTATTGGCCCTATGTGAAGGAATTTTTCTTTGACGACGATACCTTCAATTTGCAGAAGGCTCGCACGATTGAGCTTTGCAAAAAGTTAAAGCCGATTGGCCTCACCTGGTCTTGTACTTCGCGCGTAACTACTGATTTCGAGACGCTGAAGGCCATGAAAGAAGCTGGTTGCCGCCTTCTGATCGTTGGCTACGAATCGGGCGATGCGCAGATTCTCAAGAACATCAAGAAGGGCGCCACCGTCGAGCGCGCGCGCCAGTTTACGAAGGACTGTCATAAGCTTGGACTGGTCGTTCACGGCGACTTTATTCTTGGCCTGCCTGGTGAGAGCCGCGAGACCATCAAGAACACTATTAATTTCGCGAAAGAACTTGACGTCGAAACGATTCAGGTTTCAGTGGCGCATGCCTATCCCGGAACGGAGATGCATGAATACGCGATGAAGAATGGCTTCATGACCAGCGATTCAAAGATGGTCGACGATGGCGGGCACCAGATGGTCCAGATCCAGTATCCCGGTTTGCCGGCGGACGAAATTCTGGAATCAGTCCACCAGTTTTATGACGCGTATTATTTCCGTCCGAAGGCGGCATACCGTATCCTGCGCAAAGCTTTTTTTAATAATGCTGAGCGTAAACGCGTCTACAAAGATGCGAAGCAGTTTCTCAAGTTGCGCGCGCAACGCCATAAGTGGGTCAAGGCGAAGCGCAACGAAGAAATCGCGGCTCCGGAACCAGTCAAGGTTTAGTCTGTGTGCAAGTTCAGCGCGGAAGCGGCTGGCCTCGCCCGCTCTTACCGCGAGAACTTTGCCTTCCGCGTTAAATACAAAGCTTGAGTGAAACCCTGGACCGTACGTGACATTTCGCAAATACCTCGTACTAGCGGGAATCACTATCTTCAGCACCCTCGGTGATTCCCTGCTGGCGCGCGGCATGAAAGACATCGGCAACATTCCCCTGCATGACCTCTCCGGTTTTCTGCTGGTCATTCTCAATCCTTGGGTCGCGCTCGGAATCTTGTGCCTGCTAGCATTTTTTTCCTGCTACATGTCGGCCTTATCATGGGCTGACCTGACTTATGTTCTTCCGGCAACTTCGCTAGGATACGTACTCGTCGCCTTCATCGGACACTTCGGATTTCATGAACCGATTTCGCCGACACGATGGGTAGGCATCATGATGATCGCAGTCGGAGTTGGTTTTGCGGCGGCGGGCCCTTCCGTCACTCCAGCCCGGCCAGTGCTCGAGCGCGAGGCTCACTCGGCGGTGGTAACGCAGGATGTGAACTCGTGAGAGACGCTTACACCTGGGCGGCAATCGCACTCATCATCGCGGCTTCGATGACCGGCGATGTGTTGCTTTCATATTCTATGAAGCGCGTCGGGGACGTAGGGACACTTTGGAAGCAGCAGGGACTTCTAGCTGTGGTGTTGCGTGTGATTGGCACTCCTACCTTCGCCTTGGGCGTGATGGCTATGGGCGTGGCGTTCTACAGCCTGCTATTCGGCCTCTCCTGGGGAAATTTGAGTCTTGTAGTACCAGCTTCAGCTTCTCTTACCTTCGTTGCCAATGCGGTCGCCGCGCGCATCTTTCTTCACGAGCGCGTCGGTCGAAGGCGCTGGATTGCTGCCGTACTGGTTGCCGGCGGCGTCATTTTAATGGCAGCCTAAATTGCCGGACTAGCCAAACAAGCTGACTGGAATTACGCGTGGTGCTGGGTCGACTTTCCTTTTCTCTTCTTGTTGCGTTGGATTCTCTTCGTGAACAGCTACTTCAGCCGCAATCGTGGTTTCGAGAAACGGGAACCTGGTCTCGAACAGCAGGGATTGAATTCGCGCGGCTTCCACCTGTTCCCGAAAGGCCTCCGCACTTATGCTTCGTTTCGAGGCTTGCAACTTGCGGATCAACGCTTTGAGCGTTGCTAATTCTTGAATGACGTCGGAGAGGAATTCTTTCCCGCC
This sequence comes from Acidobacteriaceae bacterium, assembly GCA_025361625.1. Lineage (GTDB taxonomy): Bacteria > Acidobacteriota > Terriglobia > Terriglobales > Acidobacteriaceae > Acidiflorens. Next base: position 3,532 of record JANYKL010000165.1, on the reverse strand, counting down.
CGAACTAAGTTGAACGAATTCGATGCCGACCATGGAACCGCCATGGTGAGCCTTTACGACGCCCACGGCACGAAATGATGCTTCCTTGATGCGAACCAGCAACTCCGTTCGTGAGCCGGAAGCGGGCGCTACTTTCAGATCGAGGCGGCAACCGCCAAGGCTCAAGTCGTGGATCTTGCCCGGCAGAAACTTTCCATCCGAGGGCAGGCAAATGAGCTTCACTTGTCCGGCACAGCTAAAGCGAGGATCACGACGGCGCTCCTGCTCCGCCAAGAGGGATTCAGGCATATCTGTTACATCGTTTGCGGATCACGGGAGCTTTAGAGGCCGTTGAGGTAACGTGCCGGAACGGAAGTAACAGACGTTGTCTAGAAGGCCTCTATTTGAAGAGCTTCATCAGGCCGTTAGGCGGCAAGTCCGGGACCAGAAACTTCGTGCTGTTACCTCCCGCCCGCGTCAATGCTTCGGCAGCAAGATAACCGCTGCGTACCGCGCCTTCCATGGTGGCGGGCCATCCGGTCGCTGTCCAGTCTCCAGCGAGAAAGACGCGTTGCCACTGGGTCTCGGGGTGCGGGCGCGATTGATCAATTCCTGGGCGCGGAGAGTAAGTAGCATGCACTTCTTTGATGACCGTCGATTTGAGCAGCTTCGCGCCGCGAGCCTGAGGGAAAAATTCTTGCGCTTCGCGGGTCACGATCTCAACAATTTCCTGCTTCGATTTTTCAACCAGGCTGCGTGAGCAACTGACTACGAACTCGACGTAGCTTCCATTCTGAGAGTTCTCGTCGCGGCGCGATTCGAGCAGCCGCGACTTGTGAAACATCCATTGGATCGTGCGGTCGAGTAAAACGGCGTGATCGAGATCGCTGATCTGGCGATCGAACCAGAGGTGGATTCCGGTGATCGGAGACGTCGAAAATTGTTTCAACTCGTTTCTGAGCTGGTCGGAGGAGGAAGCAGGCAGTATACGTCCCAGTACATCGAAGGGCACAGCCATGATCAGGTAGTCGAAACGGTGTTCCGTATCGTTAGAGGTCAGCGTTACACCTGACGAATCAGGGGTGAACGAGTCGATTGAAGAGCGCAGTTGGATCTCTCCGCCTCTTTTGCGAATGTAATCACCGCCAGTGCTATAAAGTTCAGTCAGAGGCACTGTGGGGATCCCCATCAGCCCAGCCCGGGACGATTTTAGAAACGACTCACGCACCACTTGCGCCGCATAGGGAACCGAAATTTGATCGAGATCTTCGTTCAAGGCGCTCACAAGGATCGTCTTCCAGAACCGCTCAATCGCCTGCTCGGTCTGGCCGTGACGCTTCAGCCAAGTGAGAAAAGTTTCACCGGTGTCGGCGGGGGTGGAAGGAGCGAGCGCGGCCATGGCTCGGCTAATGCCTAACTTGTCTTTCAGGTTAAGACATTGCACTCTTAGAAACGCGGGAGCGGTGTGCAGTGGCGCGGGAAGCGGAGACGGCGACAGTTCGGACGCTCGTCCTCCGGGCTCAAGAAACGTCAACTTGTCATACCAGCGAATTTTATTTTCCACGCCGGCGCGTTTGTAAAAATCAAGCAGGTTGGTGCAGCACCCGAGAAGCACATGCTGGCAATTGTCCACGACCTCGCCGGTGCCCGGATGCTGATACGAGGATGCGCGCCCGCCAAGGTAGGGACGGCGCTCGAAGAGAGTCACTCGATACCCTGCTTCAGCTAAAGCGCACCCCGCCGCTAAGCCGGCCAGGCCGCCTCCGACAATTGCCAGCGTAGAAGAATTTCTTGAAGTAGTGGAAGAAGGGGAGGGCATCAAACCAGGCGCTGCAGAATTCCCTTTCCGAGCACCGAGAGTTTTTCCGGGACCGTCAAGCGCACACGTTCGGTGAACACATCGTATTGCTTTGCCGCGATCTTTTCGAGCAATCGGCGATAAATCGTGATTAGAACCCAGAGCCCCGGCTGACTATCTTCATTCACCATTGGAACCAGTTGCTCGCCCGATTTGTAGCATTCGCGCGCGCGCTCGGCCTCCAGTTGGAGCAAAGGGCGAATTCGCGCTAGATCGATATTTGACGGAGACAAGTCTGAGATAGAAAGTCCACAGCGCTCCAGATCTTCCTGCGGAAAATAAACGCGCCCCACGGCAAAGTCTTCCTTCACATCACGGATGATGTTGGTGAGTTGAAAGGCCAGACCGCACCGTTCCGCAAGCGGTTCGGCGGCCGGATCGCGATAACCAAAAATCTTGATGCACACAAGACCAACCACTGAGGCGACGCCATAACAATATTGCTGAAGCTCTTCAAAGGTTCGGTAACGAAGCGCCAAAGGAGCCTCCGTACTGGGCCCCGGTTGCGGTTCATCGAGATCGGCAGCAGTGCCAAACGCAAGGTGGTCGAGCAGTCCTACTGGAATCTGATACGTGCGCTGAGTGTGCGCCAGCGCGAGCAGCACTGGATCATCCGTGGGATGTGAAGCAAGAGCATGGTGCGCACGGTCAAGCCATTCGGCCAGTTTGATCTGCCTATCATTGACACTCATCGCCGAATCGTCCGCGATGTCGTCACAACGCCGCATGAAGGCGTATACCGCGCTGAGTCCGTTACGCTTTGGCTTGGGCAACACCATGAATCCGTAGTAAAAATTCTTGGCAGCGGCACGAGCGATGCCGCGGCAAACCGAGTACGCCATGTCAAGCTGTGAAGCGGTGGGCGAGAATTGCGATGGCGCGTTTCCCGCGGCGGCGGTCATACCTTTTCCTTTTTTGGCCGCAGCATTCGGTGGCCTAGAAATTTGCCGAGGGTCGCTCTTCCAACCAGCGCTAATTTTTTACTTTTCGAAATGGAGGGGCGGTTGCCGAGCACGCAATAATTCTGCCGCTCAATGGCGTTTAGTATTTCTTGCCCGCCGCGGCTGAAGAGTTCGATGTCAGTCGACAATTCTCCTTCGACCTGCGCGATCAGCGGCAATCCTTGCGCAAACCATTCGCGCGCTCGATGGATTTCAAACTTCATCATCTCTCGAAATGCTGCCGTATTATCGGCGTGACCGATAGTCTCTTCGCTGACGCCAAAACGTCGCAAGTCTTCAAGCGGAAGGTAGAGTCGGCCCTTGGCATAATCGCGGCTCACGTCCTGCCAAAAATTAGCTAACTGCAATGCGGTGCAGGTGTAATCGGAAAGCGATTGCCGCCCGGAATCGCTGTAGCCGCAGAGATAAAGGACAAGATGCCCAACCGGATTCGCCGAATACCTGCAATAGGCCAGCAAGTCCTTGAAAGTCTCGAAGCGGGTGATGCCCTGATCCTGGCGAAAGGCGACGAGCAGATCAGCAAATTCACGCTTAGGAATCCCGCATACACGAATCGTTTCGGCCAGCGCAATAAACACGGGATGACGCGGATGGCCTTCATAACAGGCGTTCAGCTCCGCCTCCCACTCGTCTAAAAGTTTTAGAGAGGCAGTTGCATCGCCCACTTCATCGCCGAGATCGTCGGAGATGCGACAGTAGGAGTACACGTTAAAGAAGTGCTGCCGCAAGCGCG
>JANYKL010000159.1 GCA_025361625.1 Acidobacteriaceae bacterium | reverse complement strand
CATCAACATTTCGTTCGAAGAAATGTGCAAGTTGGTCGATCCCGAATTGAGCCGCCAACTCCGTGATATCACTTTGCGTATTTACAAGAAAGCTTCCGACTACGCGCGGCATCGCGGCATCATCATCGCCGATACCAAGTTTGAATTTGGGCAAACCGCGCAGGGCATCACCCTGGCGGATGAAGTGCTCACACCGGATTCTTCGCGTTTCTGGCCCGCAGACAGCTTTCAGTCGGGTAAGGCGCAAGATTCTTATGACAAGCAGTACGTTAGGGATTACCTCGAAGAAATTCGCTGGAACAAACAACCGCCCGCGCCAGCCCTCCCCCAAGAGGTTGCAAGGCGGACGAGCGATAAATACCTCGAGGCATACCGGCAGTTGACGGGACGCGAGTTGGAGGTCTAAGATCGTGCGCGCGAATCGTCACCCGAGTGAACGATGAGCACTCCGGATTGGATCATCCTTGGTTTTCTCGCGTTTTCCGTCGCTGTCGCGGCGATGCACGGCTTTTTTTTTGAAGTTTTTAAATTGGCCGGATGGATTGTGGGCTATCTTTTAGCGGCTTGGCAGTACCATCGACTGGCCGATGTCGTGGTTCCTTACGTGCAGACGCGCTGGATCGGCGAATTAATTGCATTTTTGGCCATTTTTTTTGTTGTCCTCTTTGCTGCGGGCTTAATTGGAAGAACAGCACGATGGTTGATGAAGAAGGCTTCACTGCGTGGTGTTGATCGGCTCTTAGGTGGGCTTTTAGGTTTTGTGCGAGGCGTGCTTGTGTCGGCCATCGTTTTGACAGCAGTCGCAGCCTTCGCTCCTGGCAGTCGATGGTTAGCAGAGTCGCAACTGGCACCGTACTTGTTGGTCGGAGGCCGAGCCGCAATCTGGCTGGCCCCCTCGGAGTTGCGTCAGCGCTTTTATCGCGGGTTGGATTTTGCAAGGCAGGGTAACTACGCTGATGGATTGCGGCGCGAGTGGCAGCCGTCTAAGTAATTTGAAATGCTTTTTAGGGCGGATCGAAATCATTCTCAAGACTAGGTTGAAAAGCGCGGAATCGAGGCATTAGTGAAAGATCAACTGGAAGCTCTCGTCCTGCAAATGTACAAGAGCAACATTCTTTATTCGGAAGCGGTATCCGAGTTCAAAAAGCGCTTCATCATGACGGTTCTTGAAGAGAATCGCGGCAATCAGTGTAAGGCGGCTCGGCAGCTTGCGATGCACCGCAACACCCTCAGCCGCACGATGGAAGAGCTGAAGATTGATGTGCGTCCATTGCGCCCTGGTGCCAAGCGCCCACCGAGCAGTGCCCGCGCCTCGAACTTCGAGCGCAAGCAAGCGCGCTGAATTTGTCACCTGCCTCCTGCAATGTCTGCAGAAAAAAGCGGCCCCATTCATGGGCCGCTTTCCATTGTTAAGCTCGTATTTGACTCTAGTGAGCCGCTGCGGGCTTCTTGTGAACCGCCGCCGGTTTTTTCGGGGCAGCCTTTACGAGTAACGCACCTTTATCCATGGTCATCATGAACGGCTTCGGTACGTAGGATTCCGGAGTTCCCTCGAACTGGAAGTCGGTATCCATCTTTGGCATCTTTGCCGCGGGGATTCCTGCCGTCATGGTGAGGTCGATGTCGGCGCGCTTTGCGTCGATGTCGTCCTGGCTACCGGCCAGCTGTAATTTGCTGGTCGACTCGATGGTGATCACGTGCGCCACCATTTGCAGCGGCTTGCCCTTCAGGACAGTCCAGACCTTCTCGGTATCTTCCGGGGTTCCTTCCGAAAGGATAAGTTGCCACTCAGCGAAGCTCATCTCTTCAACCTTCTTGGACTTGATGAGATCAGCAGCTTGCTGCGCTGGAGTCGGCGGGACGTATTGGGTAATTGCGAAATCAGCAGGTGGGAGAGGTGTAGAGGCAGCCTGCGCGAGGAGGTTGGTCCATCCATCTTCGCTGCCATGGTATTTCACGTATCGGCTCCTGCCGAATTTTGAAATCTGATCCTTGCCAGCACCTTGAGCAAGAGATGCCGCGCGTGCGATAAAGTAAAGACCATCAACATCCTTCTCGGCCGGACCCGAAGAGAGGTAAGCAAGTGCTAGATCATAGACATTGAGCAGGTTGGTTGGGTCCGCTTCGACTGCTGGACGCAGATATTGAATAGCCTTCCCAAAATCTTTGGCGTTGAAGGCCGCCAACCCAGCGGCGCCATTAAAAATGTTTGATGTCTGAGTTTTTAGCTTTTCCCAGTCTGCGTCAGGCGTATCGGCAGGTTTGGCGGTCGTTTGCAAACACTGCAGGCCTTTTTCTCCCGCTTGGCCGGCTTCTGAAAAATTCTGCTGGGCGTTTTGTCCAGCAACTCCCGCTGCCTGCTTGGTATATGCCACGAGCGCCAAAGCGCGGATGTTACAAGGATTAGCGCTCAATACTTTCTGGGAAGTTTCGAGCATCTTGGCTTGGTTGCCGGTCTGCTGATAGGCGGCCATCAAGAAGCCGAGGGCATCTTCTTTCATAACACTGTTCGGGTACTGGGTAAGGAAGGCTTCGAGTCCGCTCACTTTCGCCGCCGGATCCGTCTGCTGAACTGCGCCTACATAGGCGTTATATTCTGCTGGATCTTTAATTTCTTTTTTCTGCGGCGCTGCCGTTGGCGCCGCACCCTGCTGGGGTGTCGTGCCCGGCGGGGTCGTCGGTTGCGCAGCGGTCGATGGGGTCGCAGTCTGCGACGATCCCGAGGCTGGGGCGGATGTGGATGGCGCTGGACTCTGTTGCGGCGCAGGTTGAGCGGGTGCGGCGGTTTGAGCGACAGCGGCAACCGCTACTACCAGCATCATCGCAAGTACAGTCTTCTTCATTACCTTGGCTCCTTCACTCATTGGGGAAGCTGGAATTGAATTCCTATACCCGAGCTACAGCCAGCGAGGCGTCGGGCGGGCGCCTCGAAGTTCGAACTATCACCCATTCTGACTCAAATTTCATCTTCCGAATCATGCAACATTATATGGGTGAGCGGATTATAAGGATGTACCTCACCTAAGGCAAGCAACTTGCTGGCGACGTCTCTGGACTCCGAGAGCAACCCTTCTTCGAGCGTCTTCCTCCTCGGCCACACCGTAAGATGCTGATTGCAACCCCAGCGTCCTGACCCGCAACAGAATATTGCCAGATCAACTGCTCTATACGACTCAAATAAAGGAGCTCTCTTGCCCAGCGATAGTTCTAAATTTCCTCTCCAAGACCAAATCGCGGTAGTCACTGGTGCCGGACGAGGCATCGGAAAATCCATTAGCCTCAAACTGTCGGAACTGGGAGCCCACATCGTTTTGTGTGGGCGATCGCGCGAGGCGCTCGACGAAACTGCGGCTGAGATTACGAAGCTGGTGGGAGAAACCGGCTCAAAAAGCAGCGGTTCAACAGTCACTGAATGTGATGTGACGAACCTAGGTTCCGTGGAAGCACTCGCCAAAAAAATCGAGACGGGCTTTCAGCGATTAGACATCCTCGTTAACAATGCCGGAATCGCGGGTGAAGCGGGTCCGCTGCTGAAGCTTTCTCCGGAATCATGGAATGAGGTCTTTAACACAAATCTGCGCGGCGTGTACTACTGCATCCGCAGTCTGGCGCCTGTAATGATCAAGGCTGGAGGCGGGCACATCATTAATATTTCATCCCTCGCCGGCAAGAATCCGGTTCCGAATCTCTCTGCCTACTCTGCGTCGAAGTGGGGGCTGAATGGATTGAGCTATTCCGTGGCTGAAGAACTCCGCCCTCAAAATGTCCGCGTGTCAGTGATCTGCCCAGGTTCGGTTTATACCGATTTCAGTCCGCATGCCGGCAAGAGTACTGAGAAGATGCTGCAGGCTTCTGATGTTGCGCACGCCGTTGCCATGCTGGTCACGCAGGCACCGCAGTCATTTATGAGCGAGATCTTAATGCGGCCGACGCAGAAGCCGTAACGACAGTTCAATCTTTGAACAGATTATCGAAAGCGGCGCGGGCGTCATTCGGACGCTGATTGCCCCTGCTTGAGGTCTCTTTCTCAACCATGACGCGGATCGAAAAAAGCGGACATTCATTCTTCCTGTCTTTCGGTGAGATTCTCGCGGGAACCAGTTGATTGCACTCGTAGCGGCAAGATGGATCAAAGTGCTCGCATTGTTTGCAGGCGTGTAGCGCGAAGCCGCATTTCGGACATTCGCCGACGGCCTCAGTCAGGTTTTGCAGCAGCGCTCCACATTCAGCGCAACGCGAGACAGTTCGCGTCCCCGGCATGTTAAGAGGTCGCGGACCAAATGTATTTTCTTTCTTTGGAGCAGCCAGCCTGTCGCCGTCCCTTTTCGGGCGGTCACCAGAATCTTTATAACCGCGCTGGCGGTATTTTGGATCGGACAAAGTGCCTCCGGAAATTGCCTCATTCTGCGCTTTTGCGGGAAACAGCACAAGTGTCTCTTTAACGCAGCGGATCGCGGGAAGAACGGTTGAAATTTACTCTGATAGCATCTTTCTTCGATCAGGCGGGCGATTTACTGGCCTTTGGAGTCGACGGCAGCCAACCCTGCCGTGACTAAAACATTCTAAAGGATGACTTACGAGCATGCTTGTTGTGTGCCCGGAAAATTGTTTTGACCCTATCGGGGTGCTACCATCCGCGATAGAAAGAATTAGGAGGAAACAATTATGGCAGATCGTGACAGCGGCGGTTTCGGTTGGTTTCTGGCAGGGCTTGGGGTAGGAGCAGTGGTTGGAATCCTGTACGCTCCGAGCGCGGGAGAAGAAACACGGGAGGCGCTTCGCAGCAAGGCACAAGAAGGCGCGGAAAAAGCCAAAGAACAGGCGAAGAAGGTGAAGGCCCAGGCTGGAGAATGGGCCGACAAGGGACGAAATGTGGTGAGCCAGCAAAAAGAACAAATTCGCAATGCCTATGAAGCGGGGCGTGACGTCTATAACGAGACCACCGCGACGGGAAGCTCAGCGTCAAAAAATCTTTAAATTCCGCAAGGATTCGAACCGAAGGGTAGGGCAGCATTATGGATGACAATCTATTAAGAATTTTCATCGCAGTCACCTCGATTGCGGTCTTGATTCAGGCCGGAATATTGGTAGGCCTTTTTGTGGCCGTGAAAAAAACCACGTCCAAGTTTGAAGCCATGGCTGAAGAAGTGAAGGGCAAGGCAATGCCACTGATCCAGACGGTGCAAGGGTCCGTGGTTGAACTGCGCCCGAAGATCGAAGCGATCACCGCCAAGGTGCAAGAGATTGCCGGCAAGGTCGAGGAGATCAGCGCTAACGTCTCGGAGATGTCGACGACTGTCAAAAACCAGGTCCATAACATAGACAACACGGTGACTGAGACGATTGATCGTGCCCGGTTGCAGGTAATTCGGGCCGACGAACTGCTCAGCCGCACGATCGATAAAGTGGAGACGACGACGGAAGCGGTACAACGAACGGTTACCTCTCCGCTGCGTCAGGTCAACGGCATCGTAGCTGCTCTGCACACAGGGTTTGAAGTTTTCTTAGGCCAGAAGAAGCGTTCGAGAAACGGGGCGCAGCGAGACGAGATGTTTATTTAGACTGCGTTTTCCAATGCGACGAAAAAAAGGTGGCCCTTTTGCGGCCACCTTTTTTTGTCTTCGGTACGCAAGGTCAGCAGCGCGCGGCGATCGCCTGCTGGTTTCGTCTTCCTTCACCAACTACTTGCTACGGCCTGAACTCAGTCCGGCTAAAAGTGTGCGGGCAATTGCTCTAGTCTTCTTCGCCCCCACCTTGTATCCGCTCGCTTTGCACGTCCGGTATGAAGATTGGACGAACATTTTGGTCGGTAGCGAGGTTCTGGAAAGTTGCAATGTCTGTATTGCGAACCTGTTCCCAGCGCGAGAGTAGTTCGTCGGTCTCCTTCTTCAGTTTTTCGTACTCCTGCATTTGCGACTCTGTTGGAGCCGAATCGGCGAAGCCCGATACTGCCATGGAGAGGAATGCTAGCCTGGCATCGATTCCTGGGGCGTAGGCCAGGGAATCTTCGCTAGCGCTGATCTTGAAGTTGACCAGCGGATCGCGGACGGTAAGCAGCTTTGCGTCGAGGGCATTTGCCCCGTCCATCAACACTTTTGACGCATCGTTGGCAGCCTTTCGCTTCTTCAGTCCATTCAACTGCTCGCGAACATCCTGAATCTGGTTGACGGCGTCGTAAACACGATTCAATTGATCGCGCAAATTCATTTGCAACTTGAATTGCTTTTCCAGATCGGCTTGCGACGTGGTAACGCGCGGGTCAATCTTCACTTTAAACAGCTCGGTCAGGGTCTTGCCGTTTGCCGTCAGTCGCACTTGATACTGCCCTGGCAGCGCCAGGGGTCCTCGAGCGCCCTCGTTGTATTCCCAGAGGTAGTAATCCGGCACGCGCTTCGCTTCGTCGTAACGAATATCCCAGACGAACCGATTGAGGCCCTCTTCCGGCTTGATCTGCTTTTCCGGTTTTTTGTCATCGGGGTCGCGCGGCTCATCCAACGGATCCGACTTCTTGCTCGAATATTTTCGGATCACCTGACCAGAAGAATCCAGAATTTCGATTTTTACTTCTGACTTTATCTCCTGCGGCTTCTTGTCTTTTTCTTTCGCGTCGTCCGGCTTCGCCGCGGGCTTTAGGTAGTAGTAAATGACGGCTCCGTTGGGCGGATTTTTGCCTGCAAACGATAGACGCGCCGGAGAGGAATCGCCGGCATGAATTCGGTAGGCAGCCGCCGGCTTGTAGAGATGTACGTCTTCGCCAACCACTGAATCGCCAAATTGACGCAGCGGCGACACGTCGTCAAGTATCCAGAACGAGCGGCCGTGGGTTGCGACAACCAGATCGTCGTTCTTGATAACAAGGTCGTGCACTGGAACGTTAGGAAGATTCAGTTGCATGGACCGCCAGTGAGCTCCGTCATCAAAAGAAACAAAGATGCCGCGCTCGGTGCCGGCATAGAGCATGCCTTTTCGCTTCGGATCCTCGCGTACCGCACGAACGAATGCGCCTTCTGGAATTCCGGTTGTGATGCGGGTCCAAGTCGCCCCGTAGTTGGATGTCTTGTAAACGTAGGGCGCGTTGTCGTCGTTCTGGTGCCGATCGACTGCAACGTATGCGGTTCCGGCGTCGTGCGGAGAAGCTTCAATGATGCTGATGCGGCTCCATTCGGGCATCTCTTTGGGGGTGACTCTGTTCCAGCTTTTCCCTTCATCGCGCGTGATCTGAATCAGACCGTCATCGGTACCAGCCCATATCAAGCCCTTCGTCAAAGGAGACGGAGCGATCGTAAATACGGTGTCGTAATATTCCGTGCCCGTGTCGTCGATCGTGATCGGGCCTCCAGCGGGCTGTTGTTTTGATTTATCGTTGCGGGTAAGGTCTTCGCTGATAGCTTGCCAGTGCATGCCTCCGTCGGAGGTTTTGAAGACTCGTTCTCCACCGTAATAGATCGTATTCGGATCCTGGGGAGAGACGACGATCGGAGCGGTCCATTGAAAGCGGTGGTCGAGCACTGCGGCGCCGCGGGCATCGCTCAGTTCAGGATAGATGCCGATGTTCTTTACCTGGTTCGTGCGGCGATCGAAGCGGGTCAGGTTGCCCTCGTAATCTCCTGCATAAACAATATTTGGGTCGTTGGGATCGGGTGCGATATAACCCGCTTCCCCACCACCAACCGGGTACCAATTGTCGCGCCCGATGACTCCGTCATCGCTGCGGCTGGCAATCGCAACCGTGGAGTTATCCTGCTGCGCCCCGTAGACGTAGTAAGGCGACCGTGTGTCGGTGATCACGTGGTAGAACTGCGCCGTCGGCTGATTGTCCTGGCGAGTCCATGATTTTCCGCCATCAAGACTGATTGTCGCCCCACCATCATTTGAAGCAATCATTCTTCTCGTATTCTTCGGGTCGATCCACAATCCGTGATTGTCGCCGTGCGGAACTTTGATCTTGTTGAAGTTGCGGCCGCCGTCGGTTGACTTGAAGAATTCCACGTCAGCCACGTAGACCGTGCCCGGATCCTGTGGATCGGCGATCACGTGCATGTAGTACCAAGGCCGCTGAAAAAGTGAATGACTGCCGTTAACGAGATCCCAGGAATCGCCACCATCATCCGAACGGTAGAGTCCGCCAGATTCTTTGGCCTCGATGATCGCAAAGACGCGGTCAGAATTTGCAGCAACGGCGATGCCTATGCGCCCATAAGGGCCTTTCGGAAGACCGTGCTCTTCGAGTTTCTTCCATGTGCTGCCACCATCCGATGAACGGTAGATCCCGCTTCCGGGGCCGCCGCTCGAAAGCGTCCATGGAGTGCGACGTGCCTCCCACAGAGATGCGAATAAGATGTTTGGATTTTGCGGATCGAACGCGATATCGATCGCCCCAGTGTTTTCGTCTTTGTAGAGAACTTTGTCCCAGTGCTTTCCGCCGTCAGTGGTGCGGAAGACGCCGCGTTCCTGATTAGCACCGTAAGGATGACCGAGCGCGGCCACAAAGGCGACATCAGGATTGTGCGGATTCACGATGACTTTACCGATGGATTGCGTGTCTTTCAGGCCGACACTCTTCCAGGATTTGCCCGCGTCGACTGACTTCCAGACGCCGTCGCCGTATGAGATGTTTCCGCGAATGCAGGCTTCGCCGGTCCCTACATAGACTACGTTTGGATCAGAGGGAGAGACCGCGATGCTGCCAATCGATGGCGCTCCATCTTTATCGAAGATCGGAGACCAGGTGTTGGCTCCGTCGATGGATTTCCAAACGCCTCCGCCTGTCGAACCGAAATAGTAAGTGGTGGGATCGCCGGGAATCCCGGCTGCGGTCAGGGAACGGCCCCCTCGGTAGGGTCCAATAGACCTATATTTCATGCCCTTAAAGGTAGGATCTTCGTTCTTATCTATCTTTTCCTTATCTTTCTCCGTCTCTTTCTCCTCGATAGGATTCGCGTTGGACGCACTCTTATGCGCGGCGTCAGTCTTCCGATATCCCTCTTTTCGTTGAGAAAAAGTTAGCGTGCTCGATAAACAGAAGAGCGCAATAAGCATTGCGCCGCCAAGTTTGGCCGATGGAATTCTCAATTGTTGTTGCCCCCCAGGGGAAAAATCTCTCGTCGCCAATGGTAATGCCAGCGGCACTAATCTACAAACTTTCTCCCAATGAAAATGCGGCTTCTCCGCCAGACTCGTCCCAACTGTTTTGTTAAGCGCTCTCTGGGGCCGTCGCCGCAAACGTATCCGCCTAGTCAACAACGACGTTAGAATGCACAGCTGGATTTCACCCCTTCCCGCCTAGAATGTTTCAAACATTTCTGTCACAATTTGTTTAAAACGAGACTTGCTCACTATGCAACAACAGTTTTCTTCGAATGATGTGATCGGGCTGACCGGAATCACTCCTCGTCAACTGCAGTGGTGGGATGAGCGAGGTATCGTTGCTCCGGCACGGGTAGGGCACCGCCGAATTTACAACTGGGATGAACTGGTGACGGTGGCGGTGATTTGCCAGCTTCGGCGCCGCGGATTTTCGCTGCAACGGATGCGCAAGGTAATCGGATTTTTGCAAAAAGAGTTCGGCACAAACCTGGCAGCGTCCGTGCAGGCATCGTCCGAGTACCACTTGCTGACGGACGGCAAGCATTTGTATTTGCGAACCTCAGCGCGAGAAGTTGTGGATCTGCTGAAAAACGCGCGGCAGCCGATGTTCGATATCTGTCTGAGCGATGAAGTGCGCCGAGTTCGCGGGGAAGTTCGAAGCCGCAAGAAGGCTGCCGCTTCTGAGCAAAGTCATTTGCGACGTACGAACCGAGCATAAAAAAAACCTAAATACGAGCGCGGAGAAGCGACATGGTGATCGGCGAATTGAGTATTATCAACGAGTGGATTCCCGAACAGATGGAGCCCGGAACTGTGTTTGTGTTGGAGAACGCAGGACAGGTCGGAGAGCGCGAAGACCCCTACTGGGCGGTGCTGTCGTGCCCATCCTGCGGAACTTTGGGCTTGATTACGCGCAAGCAAATGGCAGGGTTGTTGCCAACAATTTGCGGGTCGATGGAGTGTCCTGCACAATTCTTTCTCAAGAATGAAGTGATTACGCCGCGCAAGCCGTTCTAACGCAAGAGCTACTATGTCCAGCTAAAGAGACTTGCCAGCCGCTTTTCTACAAAGCAACTTTCGGCAGAGTGACCGCGACCTGCTCGACTATCTCGATTTCGAATCCTTCTAGAGCGGCAACTCTTCTGGGGTGGTTTGTTAGTAAACGGATACGCTTCAATTTCAGGTCTGAAAGTATCTGTGCTCCCAAGCCGATTTCGCGTCGGATTGTTCTCTCACTCTCTTGTCCTGAAGGCGTGAATCGTTGCTGGTGAAAGTTCAGGAATGCTTGATCGCCGACCTTGTTCGTCGAGAATCCTTTGGAAGTTTGATGGAGATAAATCAGGGCTCCTCTCCCCTCTTTGGCAATCATCTTCATCGAAGCTTGCAGCGTTTGATTGCAATCGCATCCCGTCGCGCCGAATACGTCGCCTAGCAAACAGTGAGCGTGCATGCGCACCAGGACAGGATTTTCAGAATCGCTGATGTCCCCTCGAATTAGTGCCATGTGCGAACTGCCACCGTCCACCTCGCTCTCATAAGCAACCAGGCGAAACTCTCCGTGCTTCGTCTCCACCAGCGCCTCGCCAACACGGTTCACATAGCGCTCGTGCTGCATACGATACCGAATGAGTTCCGCTACAGTCAGCATTTTCATGCCATGCGCATGGCAGAATTCGATTAGGTCGGGCACGCGCGCCATGGAACCGTCATCTTTCATGATTTCGCATATGATGCCGGCGGGAACCAGCCCCGCGAGTCGGGCCAAATCCACCGCTGCTTCGGTTTGACCCGCCCGCACCAGAACTCCCCCTTTGCGAGCGCGGAGCGGGAAGACGTGGCCGGGGCGCGCTAGATCGCTTGGTCTGGTCGCCGAATTCAGCGCAGTCAGAATGGTGTGCGATCGATCGAAAGCCGATATCCCTGTAGTCACTCCGTCGCGGGCATCGATTGCTTCACAGAAGGCGGTGCCGTACTGAGCTGTGTTTTCGCTGCTCATCGGGCCGATACGCAAGTGGTCCAGACGCTCTTCGGTCATAGCCAGGCAAATCAATCCGCGACCAAATTTCGCCATGAAATTTATCGCCTCTGGCGTGACCTTCTCGGCCGCCAAGGTAAGGTCTCCCTCATTCTCACGGTCTTCATCGTCGACGACAACAATCATCCGTCCGGCACGCATTTCTTCGATCGCGGCAGGTACATCGCTAAACGAGGAGTGAAGATCCATAATTTGGGCTATACCTCTGATAAGCCTTAGCATTTTAACGCACTGCAGACAATAGAAAAGGGTCGCCTTGGCGACCCTTTTCTCCACACAAGTCGAAAATTTTTACAGAGTTGATTCGATTTCAAAGCCCCAGGCTTCGAGCAATGGTTCGGGAATGTACTTCGAATTCTTGTTCCGGCGAGCCCACTCGCGAAGCCGCGTCGAGCGCAAATATTGATCCGGAGACAATTTGTACTCATTCACGACCTGTTCAAATTCGGTTATGGTAGGGACAACCGGCCCAATTGGCTCGGGCTTGCCCCAGTTTGGATTTCCGCGTCGCTTAGCCATGAATCGTTAAACCCTCTAAAGTCGGAATAAGGACCTGCTAACTTAGATTCCATTAGCAATCCCGCGGATTCAGCAGTGAAGTCAGAACTGCAAATCCTTGGAAGCTACTGATAATAATGGATTTTACCCGCAATGTCAATGTGAGCCCGCAGAGTTTTTAGTCAAAAATTTTATCCCCCTTTGAGTGAAGTAAGTTGCAGGAGCCGCTCTGTCACCTAAGGTACATCGTGGCGTATCAGCGGATACATTACGTTACCGGGGTAATTCGGCGTCGGCCTCGGACGTTGACCCAGAAATCCAACGGACTTACAGTTCAGAGAAGTGGTGTTTTCTGGTCATATGTGACCACCTGTAAGGGCTTTTCGACGCTCGCAAATGTGAAACGCTCGGGCCCCATCTCTGAACTGATGCATTTAGTATGAACCTTAAATCTTTGCTGCTTAGCTCCGACGAAAAAACCGTGAGAATATTGCGGCGGGTTTTGAGCGACCTCGAAATCGGCGCCGCCCATGTTTCTACGGTAGATGAGGCTGTTCGTCTCATCACCCGCACGCGCTTCGAAGCCATCATCGTTGACTCGGCCAGCATTGAAGCAGCCGCCAGTTTAATGAAAGCGGCACAGGCCGCTCCCGTCAACAAGCGGGCGCTCCTCATCGTTCTGGTCGAGCCATCCGTAGGGCTTAAGGGCGGGTTCGAGATGGGAGCGCATTTCGTCCTCTATAAGCCCCTCGCGGTTGAGCGCGCCAAGTCGAGTTTTAGGGCTGTAAGGGCTTTGATAAGGCGCGAACGGCGCTTGCAGCTTCGAGTTCCGGTCCAGGTGCCGGTGGAATGCAAGGGCGCCAATCATTACAAGGCTAAGACTATCGACCTGTGTGAAGGTGGAATGGCCCTTCAATTCTCGCGCCGCGTTACCAATGAAACTTCGCTCAAATTCTGTCTTGAACTACCGGGAACTAATCGCAAGCTCGAGATTATCGGTGAACTGGCCTGGGAAGGTAGCGACGAACAAGCCGGCGTTCGCTTTAAAAATCCAACGGACGAACAGCGCAAACTATTGCGGGAGTGGCTGGCCATGCATCTTCCAGAGCTCGAGCAGGACGATCCCGTAATTTGCCGATTGACGGACATGAGTATTGGCGGTTGCTACCTCACCACCGATTCTCCGTTCCCGCGAGGAACCAGAGTCATTCTTTCCATCAAGAGCGGTAACACAGAAATGCATGCCGGGGGCGTCGTGCTCGTGACGCATCCGGAATTCGGCATGGGTGTGCAGTTCCTGCAGACAACCTCAGAGCAACAGGATCAAGTTCACAACATGATCACGGCGCTACGCAAGACAGGCGAGAAATCTCCAGAACTCCTCGTGGAGGCGGATGGCCTGGAGGCGCAGTCCCCCGCCGACAGTCTTGGGAAGTTCAAGGTTTTTGCCCGTCTGGGGCCTTCGCGAGAAGCCGCTCCGTACGAAGAGTTGGCAACGGGAGATGCGCTTGTCGATCTCTTCCGCGAAAAATATCAGTTACCGGTCGAGACCTTTTTGCAGGAATTGCGAGAGCAACGCCAGGCTGAAACAACGCACTCCCGCTAGAGTCTTTCCGTCCCAACTCTTTAAACTTCTTCTTGCTCCTTCAGTTTCGCCAGCACCCCAAAATCCTCCAATGTTGTAGTGTCACCCTTCACTTCCCCACCGCCCGCCAACTCTCTCAGCAAGCGACGCATGATTTTGCCGCTTCTCGTTTTCGGGAGCGCATCGGCAAATCGGATCTCATCGGGTCGGGCTAGAGCTCCAATCTCTTTGACTACCCATTTTTTGAGTTCTTCTTTCAGAGCAGGCGTCGGATCGACCCCTTGTTCCAAGGTCACGAAGGCAGAGATCGCCTGGCCTTTAATATCGTCCGGGCGCCCCACTACTGCTGCCTCGGCGACCTTTTCATGCGCTACCAGAGCCGACTCAACTTCCATAGTGCTGAGCCGATGCCCTGAGACGTTGAGGACATCATCGACCCGGCCCATGATCCAGAAATAACCGTCTTTGTCTCGGCGGGCCCCATCACCTGTGAAATAGGTTCCGGGAATTTGCGACCAATATTGCTGCACATAGCGATCGGGATCGCCGTAGATCGTGCGCGCCATCGACGGCCACGGTTGGCGAATGACGAGATAACCGCCTGAGCCGAGCGGAACCTCCTTGCCTTCCAGGGTAACGATCTCTGGGACGACGCCGAAAAATGGCTTGGTAGCCGAGCCGGGCTTCGTCGCGATCGCTCCCGGAATCGGCGAGATCATAATGGCCCCGGTTTCGGTCTGCCACCACGTATCGACGATCGGGCAACGATTGTGACCAATAAATTCTCGATACCACATCCAGGCTTCGGGATTGATGGGCTCGCCGACGGATCCGAGTAGACGCAGGCTTTCCATCTTGTGTTTTTTTGGCCACTCGTCGCCCCATTTGGCGAAGGTGCGAATCGCAGTTGGAGCAGTGTAGAAAATGTTGACCTGATGGCGATCGATGATCGACCAGAAACGATCTGGCTCGGGCGTATTCGGCGCACCTTCGTACATGAGGCTCGTAGCGCCGCATTGAAGCGGCCCGTAAACGATATAACTGTGGCCTGTTACCCACCCGATGTCAGCGGTGCACCAGTAGGTATCTTCTTCCCGCAAATCGAAAACATATTTCGTGGTGAGGTAAGTACCGACCGAGTATCCGCCGGTTGTGTGAACGATTCCCTTGGGCTTTCCGGTCGTCCCAGAGGTGTAAAGAATGTAGAGCGGATGCTCGGCGTCGAGCGGCTCGGCGGGGCATTCCTCAGAGGCCTTAGCCATAAGTTCGTGCCACCAGTGATCGCGGCCTTCGGTCAGGTTGATCGGAGTTCCGGTGCGCTTATAGACGACAACGTGCTTCACTGAGGGGCAAGATTTGAGGGCCTCTTCCACTGCGGGGAAAAGCTTAACTTCTGCCCCGCGACGAAACGATCCATCCTGCGTGATCACTGCGATGGCGTGCAAGTTATGAATGCGATCAACCAGCGCGTTCGAGGAGAAGCCTCCGAATACGATGGAATGGGGCGCGCCGATGCGGGCGCACGCGAGCATGGCGATTGGGAGCTCCGGCGTCATCCCCATGTAGATCGCAATGCGGTCGCCTTTGCGGATACCAAGATCCTTCAGCACGTTCGCAAATTTCTGTACCTCTCTCCAGAGTTGCTGGTAAGTGTAGGTGCGAATCTCGCCGGGCTCGCTCTCCCAGATCAAGGCGGCTTTATTTTTTCGCGCGGTTAGCACATGTCGGTCAAGGCAGTTGTAGGAAAGATTGATTTGCCCACCCACGAACCACTTCGCCCACGGCGCCTTCCACTCGAGAACCTTGTCCCATTTCTTGAACCAATGGAGTTCCTCAGCCGCGCGAGCCCAGAATTTTTCAGGCTGATCGACAGATTCCTTGTAGAGCTTTTCGTATTCAGCCAAGCTCTTGATTTGCGCCTTCGCGGAAAATTCGGCGGAGGGCGGGAAGCTGCGCTGCTCGTCCAGAGTGGAGGTGATGTGAACGTCGGTCGTCGCGGGATCAGACCTTACTGCATCAGACATGGATCGTCCTCGAATGAACGCTGGAGTGCTGGCCCCACATTGGGGAATTGTTTATTCTACTGCGCCAAAATTGCGATTCGGCTTTTTATAAATTCTCAGACGAATTCAGCAGCAGCGCCGCGCTGCAAAAGATAGACTCCAGGTCCCTGCTGGCCACGGATTGAGCGCGAGAATTCGGTTACTATGAAACCTGCTTTAATCGACGCGCTAAGCGCCCAGCGCGTCGCCTCTCGCCATTCCCTCGCTAGGAGCATGTCAGTGCGCTCCACCTCAAGAATATCGCCGGGAATTTCTACGCTGACTCGCTGCCGTGATAGTGCTTCCGCCAAGTCAGCTCGCGCGGGCTTCCCCCTTGGATCGAAACGCACAAGGGGCGCGAGAAGTTTCAGAGCATCGAGAGTCTCGGCCTGCTGATTTTTTTTGGCCAGCCGATCGCGAACTCTTCGAGAGTTCAGCATCCAACGCACCCATAACCGATCGGTACCGTTCTGATGCAAAATGCTCGAAGTTTCGGGCCCGTAAAAATCTACCTTGTAAATCTCAGATACCACGCCAAGTTTTGAGAAATTAAAGTGCGCGTTGCGGCTTTGCAGGGGATCATAGGTCCAAGTCATTTCCTGAATGCCCATCGCCAGCGCTCGCTCCCGCTGTGCCTGCTTTAGTTTTGAGCCAAGATCAAGATGCCGGTAACCGTCGAGCACCGCCAGCATGTGGGAGTGCAGCGTGATCTGCCCGTGTTCGCGCCCTAAGAACCCAAAGGCAAATCCAACCATCTTTTCTTTTTTAGTTTTCTGATCCCTTGCGCTTTCATCAAACGCACCGATAAAAATATTACCCGCCGCCCGGCATGCAATTGCTAGAGTCACCGGCAGGGTGTCGTTTTCATCCATCCCCCAAACTTCTTTTTCCACCTCACGCAGTTGATTCAGGTCATCGAGACTATCGAGATCCCGGATGGATAAAGCCTTCAAAGTAGGCAAAGCCCTGTCAGGCAAATTGACTCCGATCACGCTTCATAGCCCATTCCATGCATCATAACTATCATGCTACCCTCGAACCGGAGATCAGTGCTGGGCGTGAGAATGACTACGAAATTGTTTCTCTTTTCCGTTCTCATGGGGTTGGGAACCACCGCGGTCTTCGGCGCCGATCGCGGCACTTTAATTTGTGAGGCTGTGATTTATCTGTCTCCAGACACGCATTCTAACAAGCTTGGCCAGGTGGAGCGTGGTCGTGAGCTCATTCTTCTAGACCGCAGCCGTAATTGGATTCATGTAGAGGCCATGCTGGGCCTGTCACATAATCCAGATCCGGCCTTCGTTTTGGAAGAGGAGGACTCGGGTAAAACTTTGAGCGGCTGGGTGCTCGACAGTGGAACGGTGTGGGCTTCCACTCCAAGTGGCGACCGCATTTTGTTTGGAGCAGCCGCGGATTCCGAAGATGAAGCTGGCAGCCGTCGAGGACGACGTGGCGCGGCCCAGGATGCATTGCGCCTTTATCGCCGCATTTATGACATTTTCCCGACTTCCTCGATCGCCGCTGAGGCGTTATATCGCGCGGCCGACATTAAATGGCAGATTGATAAAGCAGACATGCAGACCCGGCCATCGGCGCACGAAAGGGACGCATATATGCGTCAGGGTATTGATGAGGAGGGAATGAAGTTAGTGATGAAAAAATTCCCCGATACGAAGTGGGCGCAATTGGCAGCGTTTCACCTGATCGACAATAAGCTCTGCGGCGACTGGCAAGGCTCTCCAAAATGTCCTGAAAAAGAAGCGGAGATGTACGAGAAATACGCGAAAGACCATCCCGAATCGCCGGCGGCGCCCGAGGCCGTATACTATGCCGCCAGCAGGCGCGCCGCGCTGATCGAAATTTACAAGACGGAAGAGCAAAGCAAGAAGTCCGAGCAATCGAAGAATCAAGCGATTTCGTTGGCGCAGCACTTGCTCTCGCAATATCCGCAAAGCGATTGGTCTTCGCGCGGACAGACTCTTCTCTACATGGTGCAGCAGGGCGTTCCGACCTACGGGAACTCTCTACAGTAATTCGGCTTCAGCTTGATCCAGCGTGTGAATCTCCGCTCCTTCCCGTAAACTTTAATTCCATGAATCCTGTCAGCCAGAGGTTGCCCTGCCGACTTCCCCGCCCTTAAGCGGCGGACACGGCATTAGGTTATTCAAAGTAGACCGGGGACCGATCGTTCGGATGGACGGCAATACGAGATGACCCTCAAGTCGGTCGACACACTTCTAGACGTTCTGCAATTTGCAGGAAGCTCTCAGGCCTCAATCGTTCTGCCCGAGACTGGGGTACGGATCGGGCGCGACTCGCTGCTCGAACAGGCTGTGGAGATGGCTGACGCTTTGGCCTCCGCGGGTGTTGAGCGTGGCGATGCTGTAGCGATCGCCATGACGAACGGTCTTCCTGCGATCGTATGTTTTCTAGCGGCGTCGTTTGCCGGAACCGCAGCGCCGCTGAATCCCGCTTACCCTTACGAAGAATTCTTGTTTTTCCTCAGCGATACCAGCGCGAAGGTCCTGCTTTGTCCGACGGCAGGAGCAGAGTTTGCGCGTAAAGCTGCCGCTGAACTCAAAATCCCGGTGCTTTCCATCGAGATATCAGCTCGAGGGCGAGTTCAAATCATTGAATCCAGGACGGGAGCGAGGGCCGAGCCACCAGCGGCCGACGATATAGCGCTGATATTGCACACCAGCGGCAGCACGGGGCGGCCAAAGCGGGTACCTCTCAGACATGCAAATCTAGCCGTATCGGCTGCAAATATTGCTATCTCTTATTCGCTCGCCCCGCACGATATTGCGCTGTGTGTCATGCCACTTTTTCATATTCATGGATTGATCGGTTCAGTTTTGGCAACGTTGCTTTCTGGGGGAACATTAATTGTGCCCACAAAATTCAACGCTCTATCTTTTTGGCGGACGGTTGGCGAGCACAAGGTGACGTGGTACTCCGGCGTGCCCACAATGCATCAACTGGTCCTGACTCGCGCGCAACAAAAGCCGAAGGAAGCTGGGCCGCTGCGCTTCATTCGAAGCGCCAGTGCTCCGTTTCCTTCAGTTCTGATTTCGCAAATCGAGGAACGATTTGGCGTTCCGTTTGTCGAGGCCTACGGGATGACGGAAGCGGCTCATCAGATGGCCTCCAACCCCCTCCCCCCCAGACATCGAAAGCCAGGTTCGGTTGGAATCGGCAGTGGGCCGCGCATCAGCATCATGGACGAAAAAGGAAAACATCTCTCCACCGGCCAACGCGGTGAGGTCGTGATTCAGGGCGCAAACGTGTTCCGCGGCTACGCCAACAATCCTGAAGCGAACGCGCGCGCCTTCACCGACGGTTGGTTCCGAACCGGGGACGAAGGGTTCATGGACGCGGACAGCTATCTGCATCTAACCGGGCGCATCAAGGACATTATTATCCGCGGCGGTGAAAATGTTGCGCCCCACGAGATCGATGAGGTCTTGCTGCGGAATCGAGCGGTCGCAGCGGCAGTCACCTTCGGCTCGCCGCATCCCGTTCTAGGTGAAGAAGTCGCGGCTGCAGTCGTGCTCAATGAGACACACACCGCGAGCGAGGCCGAATTGATCAAGCATTGCCGAGAAGTGTTGGCTGAGTACAAGGTCCCGAAAAAGATTTATCTGGTGGAGAGTATTCCCACGACGGCTACGGGCAAGGTGCGGCGTAGCGCAGTTGCCGCGGCCCTTCTCAATTCGGGCCCGGCGATGCGAGACAAGAAAGAATGAAGTACCTCATAGCAGGTGCGGGCGCCATTGGCGCGTACATCGGAGCTCGATTGTCGAACGCGGGTCACGACGTGATCCTGTTCGCGCGGGGCGCACATTTGCAAGCCATGCAAGAACGAGGCGTGGAGGTGAAAAGTGCGGACGGCGATTTTGTGGCCCGCCCTATGGTCGCTGCATCGCTCGAAGAGATCGGTCCCGTCGATGTTATTTTTCTGGGGGTGAAAGCGCACTCGCTTACCTATCTCGCGCCACAACTCGCGCCAGTTCTTGGACCGGGGACTACCGTGGTCAGCACACAAAACGGAATCCCATGGTGGTATTTTGAGGGATTTGGCGGGAGGTATAACGGAGCTCGTTTAGAACGCGTCGATCCGGGCGGCGTAATCGCTGCAGCCATTCCGACGGGACAAGTACTTGGATCGATCGTTTATTTTTCGGCCGAGATTATTGCGCCGGGAGTGATCCAGCACATTTCGGGCAACCGAATCTCACTCGGAGAACCTGACGGCTCGCGCTCCGAGCGATCGCGTGCGATTGCAGAAGCGCTGATTTCTTCAGGCCTCCGCGCTCCCATCACTGCGCGCCTTCGTCATGAAATCTGGGTTAAGGTACTCGGTAACGCCTCATTCAATCCCGTCAGCGCTCTCACCCGCGCTACTCTGGCGCAGATGGTAGGCGACCAAGGCGTGAGCTCGGTGATTCGAAACATCATGCAGGAAGTAGAGGCGGTATCTCACAAATTGGGTATGGACCTGCCCGTGTGCATCGATCAACGAATCTCTGGAGCGGAAAAAATTGGCGAACATAAGACCTCTATGCTGCAAGATCTGGAGGCGGGCAGGCCGATGGAATTAGAGGCATTAGTTGGCGCCGTGGTCGAACTCGGGGAGAAGGTGGGACTCCCGATGACCTGTACCAGAACGGTTTACGACTGCGCCAGGCTGCTCTCGCAGAACACAAGGGGGGGAACACTAGAAGCAGAACACCTAGAAGCAGAACACAACGAGCAGAACATAAAGAAATGAAAATCTGCCGGTGCGACCGGCGAACGACTTGCCCGACTTGAGAGTCGCAGGTCGGTCCGTCCGCTCTCACCTGAACCTTCCCACGGGAACCAGGAGGACTCGGGTTTATTTATTTTCTACTCTGGCTAGCAGCTCTTCGAACTTTTTCTCTCGTTCCGACTGATCCTTCCCGTCGAGCGCTTCGGCATGTTGGGTGACATTCATTGAGCAAAATTTCGGCCCGCACATGGAGCAGAACTTTGCCTCTTTGTAGAAATCGTCCGGCAAGGTCTCGTCATGCATGGCGCGAGCGGTTTCTGGATCGAGCGAAAGTTCGAATTGTTTGTTCCAATCGAAAAGAAAGCGTGCGTAAGAGAGCGCGTCGTCGCGATCGCGAGCCCCGGGGCGATGACGAGCTACATCCGCGGCGTGCGCGGCAATCTTATAGGCGATCACTCCCTGCTTCACATCTTCAGCGTTCGGCAGGCCAAGATGTTCTTTCGGTGTAACGTAGCAAAGCATCGATGCGCCGTGCCAACCGATCATTGCCGCTCCGATGGCGCTGGTGATGTGATCGTAGCCGGGTGCGATGTCGATCACGAGGGGGCCGAGCGTATAAAACGGAGCTTCGTGACAAAGCTCCATCTCTTTTTTCACTTGCAGCTCGATCTGGTCCATGGGAACGTGGCCGGGGCCTTCGATCATCACCTGGACATCGTGTTCCCAGGCTTTTTTTGTCAACTCGCCCAGCACTTTCAATTCAGCAAATTGAGCCGCATCGCTGGCATCGGCCAGACAGCCGGGACGCAATCCGTCTCCTAGCGAAAAGCTGACGTCGTGCTTCTTGAAAATCTTGCAGATGTCGTCAAAATTTTCATATAAAAAGTTTTCTTTCTTGTGTGCATTCATCCATTGGGCAAGAAGAGCGCCCCCGCGGCTTACAATTCCGGTAATACGGCTGCGTACGAGCGGCACGAAACCGCGCAACACGCCGGCATGGATGGTCATATAATCGACGCCCTGCTCCGCTTGCTCCTCGATCACTTCGAGCATGAGGCCGATGCTCAGGTCTTCGGTACGCCTGACCCGGGACAGCGCCTCGTAAATCGGTACGGTTCCGATAGGCACCGGAGAGGCTTCGATGATGGCTTTGCGAATCTTTGGGATATCGCCTCCGGTCGACAAATCCATGACCGTGTCGGCGCCGTAGTGAACCGAGTGATGCAACTTCTTCAACTCTTCCTCGATATTCGAGGTGGTCGCTGAGTTACCGATATTGGAATTAATCTTGCACTTGAACGCAATGCCGATTCCCATAGGCTCAAGCAATTTGTGATGGATGTTGGCGGGAATGATGGCGCGACCGCGCGCAATTTCGCTACGCACTAGTTCGGGCTCGATCTTCTCACGCCCCGCTACGAACCTCATCTCTTCGGTGATTACACCCTTGCGCGCGTAGTGCATCTGCGACAAATTTCTCGAACCGTTGGCGGAAGCCGATTCGGCTACTCGCTTTTCGAGCCAACTATCACGTACTCCCATGAAACCCCCGGAGAATGCGTACAAATTTTAGAAACTGATTGTTCTTCGGATTATCGCACCGTGACTTCGGGGCGGCAACCGGCGGACTGTCGCGGTCATTAGTCCTTCGTAGCTGCGACATTCTGAATTATGCCGACTGAATACCGCGTCCCGCACCGCGCGACAGCGAGGAAAGAAATCCGAGCACTACTGCCGCTGGCGATGAAGATGGTCAGCGTTTCGCTGCCTTGAGCCGCCGCTCAAGCTCGTTTACCTCAACGTTTAATCCTTCGGGCAAACGGTTCCCAAATTTAGAGAAATGTTGCTTGATGAGAGGGATTTCGGCAAGCCAACCATCAATGTCGACGCTGAGCAATTGCTCAAGGTCACTGCTCTTGATATTCAGAGTGGCTACGTCTAAATCGGCAGCGTCAGGAATCAATCCGATCGGCGTTTCTTTCGCGTGTACTTTTCCGTCGCAGCGCTCGAAGATCCAACGCAAAACGTGGCTGTTCTCACCATAACCCGGCCATAAGTATTTGCCGGCGCTGTCTAGACGAAACCAATTTACATTGAAAATTTTGGGTAGTTTAGAAGCTTCGGTGCTCGTGCCAATTTTGAGCCAGTGGGCAAAATAATCGCCCATGTGATATCCGCAGAAGGGCAACATCGCCATCGGATCGCGACGGAGTTGGCCTACCTTGCCAACGATCGCGGCCGTCGTCTCACTGCTGATGGTCGACCCAAGAAAAGTCCCGTGCTGCCAGTTGAACGCTTCTGTGACCAGCGGGACGACGCCGGCGCGCCGTCCGCCGAATA
>JANYKL010000020.1 GCA_025361625.1 Acidobacteriaceae bacterium | reverse complement strand
TTTCGCGTGTTTTGCCAGCGTGCGGTGCGCCCACGCCTCTCCGCACTCGAAGTTGTCGTAATTTGGATTGAAGCGCACCATATTAATCGCCAGCTCGCGCCAGGTAATCAGCTGATCGAGAAAGCTTTCTTTGTGGGCCTCTGGTACTTCCGCGCTCTTGATCGCAAGCGCCACCGTGTGCGGGCCGATGTGCCCAAAATGCAGATAGGGAGAGAGGCTGGATGTCCCGCTGACTTCGGGCTTGTTTCGCTGCGTGCCATAATCGGCCAAGCGCTGCTGAACGAATTCTCGAAGACGGCGAAGGGCCTCTTTCGTGCCGCCCCGAAAGCCGGACACCGGGCTGACCGATCGATCGAGCTTCCAGCCTTCGGTGAGATCAAAGCTGATCTGCGAGTTGATATTAGAGCTGACATTAAAGTGCGGGTCGAGCAACGCGAGATTGCGCGGTTTCACCCACGCAATCTTTGGTTTGCTATTTTTTAAGGGGACAAGGAAGCGGCCCATTTGTTTCTTCAGGCGTGGGCGAATGATGTGCGCCGCATACTGCTCTTTTTCCAGCAGGACCGAGGGAACAATTACATCCGCATCGACCGTCCAGAGGGGCACCTTCAATTTTTTCGCGGCCGTGCGACGCCACGATTCCGGCTCTCGCATAGGATTCTCATCGCCTACGACCAGGGCCGCTTTCACTTCCTCGCAAAACGCCAACAGGCTATGTTCCGGAAATCGCCGCAGCACGAAGCCTATATTGCGCTTCCGCAGGGCATCTGCAATGTCCGCAATTCCTTCAGCTAGAAAGGTGTAGTGCCGAAGATTCGCGCGCGGATAAAACGGCACCGGCGCGAAAAATACGACCACCGGCTTCTGTAGCGCGTTGGCCGCTTCCACGGCCACATCGATCGCTGGATTATCCAGGCCTCGCTGCGCTCGCTGCATCCAATAAACAATGCAAGTTCCATAGGGATCGGGCGCGCCCTGCCGTCTGACTGTAACTCGCGGATCGCTCGCCAATTTTTCCAATTCATCCATAGTGCACTGAGATGATGAAGTGGGACTCCGCGCCCTTCTTTCGAATCATTTTAAATTTCGCTAATTTAAATCGATAACAAAGTTGCAGTAGTAAACGCCGGTCGAACATTTGCGTTGCAAGCCGCCGCACTCTACCGCAAACTTGAATATCAGATGCCCGTGACCGCGGCAAAAAAAGAAGCAACGTTAAAACAGGAGAAGGGGTTCTTCGATTCCCCTGGCCAACGAAGGCTGCTAGGTGCTCTCTTTCTCTTCGCAGTCACGCTAACTGTATACAATCCGGCCTCCCGCAACGGCTTTATCAATTTTGACGATGACCGCTACGTCACTGACAACTTAAATGTCCGGGCAGGATTGAATTCCCATACCGTCGCCTGGGCCTTCACCTCGACCGAACAGGCGAACTGGCATCCGCTGACCTGGCTGTCTCACGCATTGGATTGCCAGGTTTTTCATCTCAACCCGGCGGGGCATCACCTCACAAGCATTTTTCTGCACGCCGTCGACGTCGTACTGCTTTTTTTGATCCTGCAATGGTTTACGGGATCCATGTCGAGAAGCCTGGTTGTGGCTGCGCTTTTTGCCGTTCACCCGCTGAACGTCGAATCGGTCGCCTGGATCGCAGAACGCAAGAACGTTCTCTGCATGTTTTTTTGTTTACTGGCGCTGGCCACCTATGGATGGTATGTCCGAAAGCCCAGCACGGCGCGCTATCTGCCGCTTGCGCTCTTTTTTGCGATGGCGCTTATGTCAAAGCCCATGGCAATCACGTTTCCGTTCATCTTTCTTCTGATGGATTACTGGCCCTTACACCGCATCGACTTCCTTAGCCGGACCGATTCAAAATCGGATCACTTCGCCGTTCCTCACCTGGCATGGTTGCGGTCGTGCGTTGAAAAGTTGCCGTTGCTCGCGCTCTCTGCCGCCAGCGCCGTAGTCACCGTCTTCGCTCAACGCCGCGGAGGCGCCCTACTCGTGGCGAATGTCCATCGCGGATGGAGACTCCGTCTTGAAAATGTTGTGTTCAGCTACGCGGCTTACATCAAAAAGCTGATTTGGCCCGCGCACCTTACCATCCTGTATCCATTTCCGCGCGCCATAGCGTCCTGGGAAGTTGGTCTTGCCGCGGCCATTTTATTTGTCGTGACCATCGCCGTCGTGAGATTTCGCAATCGGCGCTACCTTCTTGTCGGATGGCTCTGGTATCTAGGCTCCATGCTGCCGATGATCGGGTTGATCCAGGTCGGCAATCAGGCCATGGCTGACCGATATTTTTACCTGCCCGGAATCGGGTTGTTCATTATGCTGGTTTGGGGCGTCTCTGACTTTGCCGTCGCCATCCGCCCTTCAAGCGCGGGCTCGACAGAAAAATTTCTGGCCGCGGCTGCGGTCCTGACCGTTTTTGCCTTCTCGCTCGTAACGCGCGCCCAGTCAAGATATTGGCACGACGATTTTTCTCTTTGGTCGCATGCTCTCGCAGTGACGAAAGACAACTTCGTAGCCGAGAATAATTATGCCGAAGCTTTGGTCAAGCAAGGGAACACGGACGATGCGATCGCTCATTTCAGAGCAGCAGCCAACATCGAGCCCGGAGATCCCGTAAGTCAGATCAATCTCGGAATCTATGCCCAACTCCACGGTGATCTAAAGCAGGCGGCGGAGCGATATAAGTACGTTCTGGAGCTCGCGGTGGATTCTCAACTTCGGGCTTCGGCCTACGCCAACCTCGGTACAGTGTACTTTCAGCAGAATGACTATGAAGCGGCCATCCGCAATTTCGATTTGGCGGGCCCATGGAAACGCTTCTTTCCCATTTCTTTTCTCGATCTGGGCTTGATCGCCGAGCGCAAGGCGAAGTCATCCGAAGATTGGGACCGAGCCGCCGATTACTACCGTCGTTACGTCGACGTCGCTCCGAACGACGTTGGCTATCTTTTGTTGGCGCACAGCCTGGGCAGAGCAGATCACGCAGCAGAGGCAAACGATGCTCACCAGAAAGCGGCGCAACTATCCCAAAACCTTAAGCAGGCCGAGCAGAAGGCGGAGGAGTTGGCAGGCCATAGCTTTTAATTTGCATTTCGTAATTTGCGGGCGCCTCTTCTTCCATCCCGCGCGATTCCCGCGCATTCAGACCGCACCCATTCACTGCCCGGGCCGGCTCTCCACAGCCCCCGCCCGGGCCGAAACCCGCCAAATCAAGCCTCAATCGCGGCTTTACGCCCATCCGTACCTGTTCTTCCGTGATCTTCGAGAAACTGCCGCCAGTTGCTACGCTGCAGGTGAGTCATCTAGGAGGGCCCTTGTCCGCAACAGCTCAAAAAATGGCGCCAGTCGCCGCGTCGAAAGCTTCAATCAAGATTCTTTATAGCGAGTCGGAAGAAAAGGCGCTCGGAGCGCAATCCGCTGAAATGACCAAGGCGGGCCACAACGTCACGACCGCCGTCGGTCGCAAGGCCGTCCTCGAAGCTCTCAAAAAGGAGAGGTTCGACCTGGTGATTCTTGGTCCCACCGTTTCGAAAGAGGACCGCCACCACCTGCCGTACATGGTCAAGAAAACGCATCAGGGCACGAAGGTGCTGGTGATGCATGCCGGCGGGCGTCATCACGAAGTGGATGCGATTATCGATCCGGCGATCAGCATGAACCGAATTCTCGAGAAGATTGCCAGCCTGCTGCAGCCCGTAGCGGCTCGCTAATTCGTCTCAGGTTCTAATCTCCGCTTGTACGCGCGCAGATTCAATCGACGTTGACTAGCTTAATCGGGCTAGAATTCTTGGGCCGCTGCTTCTTGATTGAACAAGCAGCGGCTCCAAGACTGCCAACAAAAGACTGCCAACAAAAGGCTGCCGAAAAACTATCCAGCCTTGCTGCGGTTTTAATCCTTAAAATCCTTAACAAATTTGGCGGGAATTAAAATGGGCCGACACCCAAGAAGCGGTGACTCTTCCTTGGCTATCGGCCCATTCGATCCGGACCAGGATCAGAGAAGTGATAACTCAATGCTAGACCTCAGGATTCTAAAGTCAAGCCGGAATCCCTATAAGTTCCGTTTTTTCGAAAAGTTACTGTAAGCGCCTCAAGATGGGAAATCCGACCGCAAAGCCGCTCTAAAATATTGACACTCCCGCCGCTAGGATGTTAGTTTTATTAGTTTTACCGAGGCTCTTCTTCAGGCTCTGCCAGCAGAATCGATCGTCAGCTCTACCATCAGAAAATGGACCAGATACTGCGACAACTAGGCGAATTACAGCTCGGAGCCGTACCAACTGTGCTCATGCTTGCAGTCCTCTACATTTTTTATAACTTCCTGGTGTACCGGCCTTTAACCGCCGTTCTGGCGGAGCGTCGCAGCCGGACCGAAGGTGCCATGCAGAAGGCCAGGGCTGACATCGCCGCAGCTGAAGCCCGTACCGCGGACTACGAACAGCGACTCCGGGAAGCCCGGCAAAAAATTTTCAAGAATCAGGAAGCCAGGCGTCACCAAGCGTCCCAACTGCGCAGCCAGGCCGTGAATCAGGCCCGCGCCAAAGCTCAAGATCAAGTCAAGCAAGCCCGTGCAGGGATGGAAGAGGACAAGCAGCAGGCTATGTCAAAGTTGCAATCGGACGCAGAGCGCCTTGCGAGCGACATTGTGCGCACGGTGTTGCGTCCGCTTCAAGCCCCAAGCGAGGTAGGTCGCATATGAGACTGCGCCCTCGTTTTGCGCTTGTGCCGACGCTCTCCACTATACTTTTGTCGCTAATCCTGGTCACTTTGTGGCTAACGCTCGGCGGCGCGAATCAAATGTTTGGGCAGGCACAATCTAGCCAGGCACAATCCAGCCAGGCACAATCTACCCAGACGGAGCATGCCGGTTCCGAACATAAGAGCATGGCGGGCGAACTCGCCGAAAAAACGCGCGAAGCTACGGGCGAAGATCAAGAAGAATACTCCAACCTAAAACACGCCTCGGCGATACAGTGGATCGCGAAAAAGACAGGAATGAGCGTCCATCAATCGCATATGGTCGCGCTTTTCTTCAACTTTGGGGTAATCGTGGCAGTAGTTCTATGGGCCGCCCGCAAGTTTGTTCCCCCTATACTGCGCGCGCGAAACGAATTGATCCGACGATCGTTAGAAGAGGCGCGAGTAGCCAGTCTGGAGGCAAACCGCCGTCTATCCGATATCGAGAACCGTCTGCGACAGTTGGATGTTGAGATCGGACAGATGCAGGCCAGAGCTGAAAAAGAGACGGACGCAGAAGAAGACCGCATCCAAAAAGCGACCGAAGAAGACTTACGCAAGGTGGTTCTCAGTGCCGAGCAGGAGATCGCCGCGGCGGCGAAACAAGCGCGCCGCGAGCTCTCCGGTCACACTGCGGAGCTCGCCATCTCCCTCGCAAGCAAACAAATCCGAATTGACTCGAACACCGACGAAATGCTGGTGCGTTCTTTCGTTTCCACCCTCGCGTCGAACGGAAACCAAAACACGAATAAAAGAGATCCCGAAAATAATGGACCCCGAAAGGACGGGCGCTAAGGGATGGCTTCCGTCATTGGAACCTACGCGCGCGCCTTTGCCGATGTCGCTATGACCCAGAAGAACGGTCTCGATCCCGCGCGCCTGCTGCAAGAGTTGCATGACATCGAGGCGCTCTTCCGCGAGAGCGATCCGCTGCGCCGAGTCATGGAGAATCCGGCCATCGCCGCAGACCGCAAGTTGGCTGTGCTCGACGCGATCGCTGGCCGGATGGGTGCGGCCCGGCAAGTGCGAAACTTTGTTGCCGTTCTGGCTGATCATCGCAGGCTGCCAATGTTCGGAGATATCCTGAAGGAGCTCGAACTCGAGCTCAATGAGCGCCAAGGTTTCGCGGAAGCGAAAGTGAGCAGCGCCCGCCAGCTTAATGATTCGGAACGGCAGACACTCGAAGCGGAGCTTGGCAAGATGACTGGAAAAAAAGTACGAGCCCGCTACGAGCAAGACGCGTCGCTGCTCGGCGGGGCTCTGGTCCAGGTGGGCAGCACAATTTACGACGGCTCAGTCAAAGGGCAACTGGAAAAAATTCGAGAACGATTAGCAGAAAGCTAGCCTCAAGAAACGAATTTTGAGTCATAGTGATTTTAGCTGAAAGTTGAAGACTAGAAGCTTGATGCTACGAGCTTAAAAAAGATAGCGGACTTATATATGGCACAAATTAAAGCAGACGAAATAACCCAGTTACTGCGCGAGCAGATCGATAACTACGAATCGAAGATCGCGGTCGACGAAGTGGGCACCGTGATTTCCCTCGGCGACGGCATCGCGCGCGTCTATGGGCTCGACAAGGTGATGGCGGGAGAGCTCCTCAGCTTTCCGCACAACGTCGCTGGAATCGCCATGAACCTGGAAGAAGATCAGGTGGGCGTCGTCATCCTCGGCGAGTACACCGAGATTAAAGAAGGCGATGAGGTCAAGCGTACCGGACGCATCATGAGCGTGCCGGTCGGCGATGCTCTCATCGGGCGTGTAGTAAATTCCCTCGGCGTGCCGATCGACGACAAGGGTCCGATCGCGACCGACAAGTTCATTGCTCTCGAACGCCTCGCACCCGGCGTCATCGATCGTCAGCCGGTCCGCGAGCCCATGGCGACAGGCCTCAAAGCCATCGACTCCATGATTCCAGTTGGCCGCGGACAGCGCGAGCTGATTATCGGCGACCGCCAGACGGGCAAGACCGCGGTTGCGCTCGATACCATCATCAACAGCAAGGGCAATAATCTGATCTGTATCTACAACGCGATCGGGCAGAAACGATCTTCGATTGCGCAGGTCGTGAAAATTCTCGAAGACGCGGGCGCCATGGAATACACGATTGTCGTCGCCGCTTCCGCATCCGAGCCCGCCCCGATGCAGTACATCTCGCCCTACGCCGCATGCGCCATGGGCGAATTCTTCCGCGACAACGGACGCCACGCACTCGTCATTTATGACGATCTGTCGAAGCACGCCGCGTCGTACCGCGAAATTTCGCTCCTGCTGCGCCGCCCGCCCGGACGTGAAGCCTATCCTGGAGACGTCTTTTATCTTCACTCGCGTCTGCTCGAACGCGCCGCGAAAGTCAGCGACAAACTGGGTGGCGGATCGTTAACCGCGCTTCCCATCATTGAAACCCAAGCTGGAGACGTATCGGCCTACATTCCGACCAACGTCATCTCCATCACCGACGGCCAGATTTATCTTGAAACCGATTTGTTCAACCAGGGCGTTCGCCCCGCCGTAAATGTCGGCCTCTCTGTAAGCCGCGTCGGCGGCAGCGCCCAGATCAAAGCCATGCGCCAGGTAGCGGGAACGTTGAAGCTTGAACTCGCGCAGTACCGTGAACTTGCCGCGTTCGCCCAATTCGGCAGCGATCTCGATAAGGCCACACAACAACAGTTGAGTCGCGGACAGCGCCTCGTCGAATTGCTGAAGCAAGGGCAATTCAGCCCGCTGCCATTTTCAAAACAGATTCTCGTCATCTTTGCCGGAACCACCGGGGTGCTGGATGACCTTCCGGTCGATCAGGTGCGCGCCTTCGAAGCGGCCCTCTACAAATACGTCGATACCACCAACCCGGGCATCCTGAACACGATCATGGAGAAGAAGGTTTTGGATGACGGCCTGAAGGCGGAGATGACGCGGGTGATCAAAGAGGCGAAGCAACAGTTTGTCGATTCGCGCCAGGCGGAAGCGAAAGCCGATCCCAAGCAGTCGGCCAACCGGCAGGACGCAAAGCAAGGTCAGAATAAGTCCGACAACCATGGAAACAGCGACAGGAACGAGAACAAGCAGCCAGCAAAAGCGCAGCCGGAGAAGGCCGCAGCGCACTAGGATTAATTAATAACTGTTACCACTTAGCACGAATCACGAAACCAATGCCAAACGTTCTCGATATACGGCGTCGCATCCGCAGCGTAGTCAACACGCGGCAGATTACGAAGGCCATGAAGACCGTCTCGGCGGCGAAGTTGCGTCGCGCGCAAGAAGGAGCGATGGCAGCGCGCCCCTATTCACAGATGCTGGCCAACGTTTTGAAGTCGCTCATGTCGCGCGCCGATACCTTCGATCCCGATACCGGGCGTCCCCGCCACCCACTGCTTGCCGAGCGTCCCGAAAACAACATCCTTCTTCTGGTTGTCACCGGAGACAAGGGCCTTGCGGGCGCCTTCAATACGAATATCCTGAAGCTGGTTTCGAAGTTCATCCAATCGAAGCCGAACGCCAATATCGATATCGAGTCGATTGGGCGCAAAGCCCGCGACTTCATGCGCCGCCGCTATCCGCTGGCGCTGCTAAACACCGATGACCGGGGCGACCAGAACGTGTCGATTGCGGGCGTAGGCAACGCGGGCGTAGACAACAATGAACGAAACGATGAACGAAACGACGAACGAAACGGCGCAAGGAATCGCGCACAAGACGAGCGAAGCCCGGCCGAAGAGCGAAGCTCCGCCGAACGCAAGGGTCGCGTGCAGATTGTCGCCGAGCACGTTGGCGTTCTCGGCAAAGTTGAATATAGTTTTCCGGCCAGTATCGCGAATCGCATCGTTGACCGATACATGCATGAAGAGATCGATGCGGTCTACATCCTGTTCAACGAATTCAAGTCCGTCATCGCGCAGCGATTGGTGGCCGAGCGCATCTTGCCCGTGAAGGAAATCGGCGAAGTCGATATCCACATGGCGGAGGAGGCTACGGAAGACGAAAAGAGGCAGCGCGGAGAAGCGGCGAAAGCCGCGGGACTGAATATGCGCCAAGCCGACACCAGCGAAATCGACAACGCGGCGTCAAAATTCGGCACCGAATCTGTCGACTACATCTACGAACAGCCGCCGGAACAGCTCTTTCGCAACATTTTGCCGAAATACATTACGACCCAGATTTTTCACGCGCTGCTCGAATCAGTCGCGGCCGAGCATGCCGCCCGTATGACGGCCATGGATTCCGCCACCAGCAACGCCAGCGACATGATTGAATCGCTGACGCTCGTCATGAACCGGGCTCGCCAGGCAAAGATCACAAAAGAGATTATCGAAATCGTAAGCGGGGCCGCAGCCCAATAAAGCAATTTGTGAGCTCCGGGCACCGGGCAGAACCAAGTAAAAGAGACAGAAGTTAGCCAAAAATAAAGATCGAAGTTGCCGAGAGTCAACGAAATTTATGCCAGCAAATTTTGGACACGTCATTCAAATCGCCGGACCAGCCGTCGATGTGCAGTTCACCGAATCGGCAATGCCTCCGATTTACCAGGCGTTGCGCATTGTCAGCGAAGGTTTCAATGTTCCTTCACCGGTAAACGTCATTCTCGAAGTACAGCAGCACCTCGGCGAAGGGCGCGTGCGTTGCGTTGCCATGGAAGCGACAGAAGGCATGGTGCGCGGTATGAAGGCCATCGATCAGGGCGGCCCCATCTCCGCTCCCGTAGGCCGAGGCACGCTCGGCCGGGTCATGAACGTCATCGGTGAGCCGGTTGATAACCTTGGCCCTATCGCCTGCGACAAGCGTATGCCGATCCATCGCATGGCTCCCGCGTTCGATGAGCAGTCGACCACCGCGGAGATGTTTGAGACTGGCGTCAAGGTGATCGATCTGATCCAGCCCTTTCTGAAAGGCGGCAAGATCGGCCTCTTCGGCGGAGCCGGCGTGGGCAAGACTGTCGTCATCATGGAGCTCATCAATAACGTCGCCAAACAACACGGTGGCTTCTCCGTGTTTGCCGGAGTAGGTGAGCGTACCCGTGAAGGCAATGATCTTTGGCTCGAAATGAGCGAGTCCGGCGTGATCAAGCCCGGCAACCCGGCGGAATCGAAAGCTGCCCTGATCTACGGGCAGATGACGGAGCCTCCCGGCGCTCGTCTTCGGGTTGCGCTCACCGCGCTTACAGTCGCGGAATTTTTTCGCGATGAAGAAGGCAGTGACACGCTGCTCTTTATCGACAATATCTTCCGCTTCACGCAGGCTGGGTCGGAAGTTTCGGCGCTCCTCGGCCGCATGCCGAGCGCCGTCGGATACCAGCCCAACCTCGCAACCGAAA
>JANYKL010000136.1 GCA_025361625.1 Acidobacteriaceae bacterium | reverse complement strand
ACCGCAGAAGATTTTAACAAGCGTTTGCAAGATAAAAAAATCTCGCTCGACGACTTCAAGCGAGATTTGCGCAGATCCCTCACCCGCGACAAAGTTCTTAACAAAGAAATTACCTCCCGCATCAACATTACCGACCAGGATGTCTCCGGATATTTCAACGACCACAAGTCGGAATTTAATTTGATCGAAGCGCAATACCACCTGGCAAAAATCATGGTCACCGGCGTAGTTGGCGCGCAAGTGCGTAACCTGCAGAACAAGGCGCAAAATGACGCCGAGGCGCGCAAGAAAATTCAGATGATTCAAAATCGTCTGGATAGCGGCGACGATTTCGCCACCCTTGCGATGAGCTACTCTGAAGATCCCGAAACCAGCAACAACGGCGGCGACCTGGGAATGGCGCCCGAATCCGCCCTGAAGTCAGCCGACCCGGCCACGCGCGATGCGGTGATGAAGCTCAAGCCCGGACAATTCACTCCCGTTATTCCCATGGTCGGACCCAACCACCAAGT
Organism: Acidobacteriaceae bacterium; assembly: GCA_025361625.1. Classification (GTDB taxonomy): domain Bacteria; phylum Acidobacteriota; class Terriglobia; order Terriglobales; family Acidobacteriaceae; genus Acidiflorens. Next base: position 8,030 of record JANYKL010000136.1, on the reverse strand, counting down.
CGGCGGCTACATGATCGTAAAACTGATTTCGAAGGAACCCGCAGGTCAACGCGATTTGGCCGATCCGCGCGTGCAGCAGGCGATCCGCAAGCAATTGAGAGAGAGACGGGAACAGCTGTTGAAGGCTGCTTATTATGAAACGCTGCGGGACGACACTAAAGTAAAAAATCAGTATGCGGAAGAAGTGCTCAAGAACATGGGCGCCAAGTAGGCAAAGTTCAGGCTAGAAATCAGCCCGAGCACCGGCCTATGCCTCAAGCTTTTTCGTTAAAACTTCATTCACCAGTTGTGGATTGGCCTGTCCTTTTGACGCCTTCATGACCTGCCCAACAAAAAACCCGATCATCGTTTTCTTTCCCGCGCGATACTGCTCAACCTGCTTTGGATTGGCTGCAATCACCTCGTCGGCAAGCGTCTCAAGGGACGCAGTATCGCGTGATTGCTCGGGGCGGCCCTCAGCCTCATAGACCACCTCAAAGTCGAGTTTACGTTCGAAGCTTAAGTCATAAAGGTCTTTCAGCATCTTGCCCGAGATCGTGCCCGCCTCAACCAAATCGGCCGACGCCGCAACCCCCGCCATCGAAATCGGAGACTCCTCCAATTCGAGGCCCGCGGCTTTTAATCGCCCGAGCAGCTCGCCTTGAACAAGATTTGCAATGCGCTTTGGATTTTTCGACTTCGCCGCCACCGACTCAAATTGATCAGCCATCGCCCGCGTCAACGTCAGCGTGTGCGCGTCGCCCACTGTGATGCCATATTCCTGAATCATTCGCGAACGCCGCGCCTCAGGAAGTTCGGGCAGCCCGCCTCGAATGTCCGCTTGCCACTTCTCATCGACAACCAGCGGAAGCAGATCGGGTTCCGGAAAATACCGGTAGTCATGCGCCTTCTCTTTCGACCGCATGGCGTATGTCTTACCTTCAGTCGCGTTGTAAAGGCGAGTCTCTTGCGTGATCGTCTCGCCCGACTCAAGTATCCCTATCTGCCGCTCGATCTCATATTCCAGAGCTTGTTTAATAAAGCGGAAGGAATTGACGTTTTTGATCTCTGTCTTAGTACCAAACTTACTTTCCCCCCTCAACCGCACGCTAATGTTGGCATCGCATCGCAGCGAGCCCTCTTCCATGTTGCAGTCGCTCACGCCGGTATAAAGAATGATTTCTTTCAGCCTGGTCAAATATTCGTAAGCTTCCGCCGGAGACCGCATGTCAGGCTCACTCACAATTTCAGCCAGCGCGACGCCCGCCCGGTTCAGATCGATCGCAGTCTTGCTGGCTGCATCAGCAAAACCCTCATGCAAACTCTTGCCCGCGTCTTCCTCAAGATGCAAACGGGTGATACCGATTTTTTTTAAGCCGCCGTCAATTGCGATCTCGATAAATCCATGCTCCGCAATCGGCTTGTCATATTGCGAGATCTGATAACCCTTGGGTAGGTCAGGATAGAAATAATTCTTTCGCGCAAAGACAGAAACCTCATTAATCCTGCATTGAATGCCCATGGCGGCGAGTACAGCGAACTCAACCGCCTTCTTGTTCAAAACAGGCAGCGCGCCAGGAAGGCCCAGACACACGGGGCACACATTTGAGTTGGGAGGGGAACCGAAACGAGTCGAGCACGAACAAAAAATCTTAGATTCCGTCAGCAGTTGGACATGAACTTCAAGCCCGATCACCGGTTCATACTTCGCGCGCACCTCGGGTGAAACGGCTGACGCGGTCGCCATAAGCGGAAATTATAACTGCGTCGCTGAAGCAACGCGCTATGGGCGCTGGTTGGTGGGCGCGCTTAAATATTTATCCATGGGTACTTCGAAGTACATCAGCTCATTGCCTTTGGCATCTTTGACGCCGACCAAATAGAAACTAGCCCCAGCCAGCGGATTCTCGATGTCCGAGACGTCAAAGAATAAGAAACCGCGAGCTGTAGAATGCGGCTCGACGGCGCGAGCGCCGAATTGCGCTTGCTCGATTTCATCCATCGTCTTCCGGTCGACTCCGCCTTTCACTTCTTTTTTTGGCAGCGGGATTGGCAGAGTATTCTGCCTGTCATTACGCTTTGGGCGAGACAATCGACGCTGCAAGTCGTCGATACTAGCGGGCAAAAGCTTGCTGCGATCTTTCGTATTGAGCTGTGCTTTCATGCCGACCAGTGAAACCGGCTCGTCTCCATCGTTCGTGATCACAAAGAAAATTGGAATGTATCCGTAATTGCGGTACTTCACACTAAATATCGAGGCTTTTTGCTCGGAGTCGTAAGGCTCGACTCCAATCGCAACGTGCTCGTTAGCATGATCGTCATGGGCCGCGTAGGTTGCCGCTGGCTGCGACCCAGGCATGATGAATTCCTTGGCTGCCGCCATCGACGCGCAACCAGCCAATACCTGACTCAAAACGAATGTAGCCAGGCCTAGCCGCCAAGTGGTTCGCATCGATTTCACAGCCGCCGGCCGTAATTCATAGCGATTAAACTCAATCATGCTGGGATTATAGGTCTCGAACCGTTGGATGCGCGCAGCCGATTCTTGCGCCGCCTCCATTCATAACATTTAGGAGCATTGCACAATCCATTTAGAATGGATTTTCCTTCATGTATGCGCTTTACAGCCTGCTATTCGCGCTCTTCTTACTGCTGACGCTGCCGTTCTGGCTGGTGCAGATGCTTCGCCACGGAAAGTACCGAGCAGGATTGCGGGAGCGACTGGGTAAAGTTCCCTCACATCTCAAAAATGACCGCACTGGCCGGCAGACCATCTGGATTCACGCCGTATCGGTTGGCGAAGTAATCGCGTCCGCCGGCGTAATCGAAGGCCTTCGTCGACAGTTTCCATCCCACCGAGTTGTAATCTCGACCACTACAAACACGGGCCAGAAACTGGCCGCGAAGCGCTTCGGTGAAAAAAACGTCTTTTACTTTCCACTGGACCTTCCCTTCGCGATTCAGCCGTACTTTGATTGTTTGAAGCCATGTCTGGTCGTGGTCGCAGAGACGGAATTCTGGCCCAATTTTCTTAAGCTGGCCAAGCGCAACCGAGCCCGTGTCGCCATCATGAATTGCCGCATCTCTGACCGTTCCTACCCTGGATACAAACGCCTCCGGGCTCTGCTCAAGCCCGTATTGGTCAATATCGATTTGTTTCTCCCGCAAACCCCTGCGGATCGCGACCGCCTCATCGCGATTGGCGCACTCGATTTAAAAGTCGTCGTAACCGGCAACCTGAAGTTTGATGTTGCGCCCCCACCTCCTCCGCCGATCGTGGCGACGCTCGCTGAAAATATTCGCGAGTCGGGAACCGGTCCCGTCATCGTCTGCGGCAGCACCCTTGAAGGAGAAGAAGGCTCGTTGCTATCGGCATTCCGCAACATTCTTGCCGCCCATCCAAAAGCTCTCTTGATGCTGGCGCCCCGGCATGCAGAGCGCTTTGCCGAAGTTGGCAGGTTAGTAGAACAACTCGGCTTCCGAATGCTGCGCCGCTCGCTGTGGAAGGGCGAACCGCTCGACGGCAGCGTCTTTCTGATCGACAGCATCGGAGAACTTTCCTCGATCTACTCGCTCGCGACCGTCGCCTTCGTCGGCGGAAGCCTCGTGCCTCGCGGCGGACACAATATTCTTGAACCCGCCTTGTACGGTGTCGCGGTAGTCACCGGCAATCATTACGAAAACTTTCGCGATATCGTCAACTACTTTGTCAGCCAAAATGCGGTGCGAGTCGTGGGCTTGGCCGAATTGCCTCTCACATTGATTGAGCTTGTCGAAAATTCCGCGGAACGCGCGACGCTAGGGCAAAACGCTTTAGCAGCTCTCGATTCGCAACGTGGCGCCACCACAAGAACCATTGCCGCTCTGACGCAGTTGCTGCAGAGTTCCCCAACCCGAGCCGAAGCTGCCAGCGAGAATCGTTCATGAATCCGCTAGCGCGACTCTATGGCACCGCCACTTCGGTGCGAAATTCATTGTTCGACCACCAGGTGCTCAAGCCGAAGCGGTTAAGACTGCCCGTAATCAGTGTTGGAAATCTTTCCGTGGGAGGCACGGGCAAAACTCCATTCGTGATTGCGCTTTGCGAGCTTCTTAAATCGCGCAAAACAAATTTTGACATACTGTCGCGCGGCTACGGCCGCAAAACTCGCGGAGTGCTAGTCGTTGACCCGGATGGCATTCCCTCTCAGTTTGGCGACGAGCCCTTGCTCTTGGCACGCCAGCTTGGTGTTCCTGTTGTCGTCGGCGAGAGCCGCTTCGCCGCCGGCCAATTCGCCGAAAAGAATTTCGAATCGCAACTGCATATTTTGGATGACGGCTTCCAGCACCGTTCGCTGGCCCGCGATTTCGATATCGTCCTTCTCTCTGAAAGCGATTTCGCGGATGATTTTCTTCCCTCAGGCCGAATGCGAGAACCGCTCTCCTCCCTGCGACGTGCGGACGCCCTTATTCTGCCCGATAGCCAAGCGCAATATTCGGAAAAAATTCCTGAGCTTGATCGGATCGAGCAGCGCAAGCTGCTTTTTTACATGCGTCGCACGGTCACCGTGCCCGACGGCGTCGACAGGCCTATCGTCTTCTGCGGCATTGCCCGCCCCCAGCAATTCTTCGATCAGGTCCGTGCTGCCGGAATTAACCCCGCCGACGAAGTAAAATTTCGCGACCACCACCCCTACACTAAGAAAGACATTGAGCGCTTACACATCCGGCAGCGACAAACCGGCGCAAAAAGTTTTCTCACGACCGCCAAAGATGCCATCAATCTGCAATCGTGGCGCGATTCGTTAGATCCCTTGGCAATCGCCTCGCTTACTCTCACTCTCGACCGACCGGATGACTTAGTGGATGCAGTGCAGGCGAGAATCAATAGGCAAATAGGTCTGTCATGAGAAAATCTTGAGTTGATTGAGGACGTGCGAGTTGTGAGTCCGAGTCAGCATCCGATGACCGTGCATATTGACGACCAGGCATATTGACGACCAAGCATATTGACGACCAAGCATATTGATGACCAAGCATCTTAAAGAAAACGAGCGGCTCCGCAAGCTTGTCGAATCTTTTCCCAAGCTCACCGTAACTGTTCTTGCCGACCTGGTCGCCGACGAATTTGTCTTCGGCGAAATTTCACGCGTCTCGCGCGAAGCGCCGGTGCTCATTCTGAAACATCGCGACCGCACAATTCTTCCCGGTGGGGGGGCCAACGCGATCAACAATCTCGCGGATCTTGGCGTCAACGTTCTGCCCGTAGGCGTAGTCGGCGATGACGAAGCCGGAAAATTCCTCATACGAGCGTTCCGCCGTAAACATATCCCGGTAAGCGGGGTTTTCAAACACAAGAGTTACACCACCGTAACCAAAACCCGCATTCTCGCCGGGTTCTCGCACACCGCCAGTCAGCAGGTAGTCCGCGTCGATCGCGAACCGGCGGAAGCTCCGAACTCACATCTGCGCCGTGAACTTGTCCTCGCCGCGCGAGAATATACCCGCGCCTCTGACGCGCTGCTCGTCTCCGATTACGGCTATGGCGCCGCGACTCCGGCGCTTTTGAATTTAATTCGCCAAAAGCGCGGACTGGATAAAGTACCGGTGACGCTCGATTCCCGCCATCGTATGCTGCAATTTTCGGGTGTGACCGCCGCCACGCCAAACGAAGCCGAAGTTGAAGAGGTACTCGGAATCACAATCGGTGACAACCGCGAGCGACTCTTCGCAGCCGCCGAGCAGATCACCGAAGAAATGAAATTGGAGTCGCTCCTCATCACGCGCGGTAAAGACGGCATGGTGATTTTCCCTCGCCGCCATAAGCCCGTTGATATTCCGATCTACGGTTCAGACCAGGTTGCAGACGTCACCGGTGCTGGCGACACCGTCATCGCGACTTTTACCGCTGCATTGGCGGCAGGAGCCACATCCGAAGAGGCCGCACATCTCGCTACCTATGCGGGCGGAATCGTCGTCATGAAGCGCGGCACCGCTACCGTGAGTCAACAAGAGTTGCTTGAGGCGCTGGATAAAGCGCCATTAGTCACTCGGGTATCTTTGAGCTGAAAATTAAGTTTGCAGTTGTCCCGATGAATCGGAGTCGATGAACGAACCGCAAAATCCCAAAATTCTTTCGCGCGAAGAGTTGCATCGCCGCGTTTCAGAGTGGCGAAAGGCTGGCAATCGTATTGCCCTGGCCAACGGCTGTTTCGACATCCTTCACGTTGGGCACGTCCGCTATCTTCACGCAGCGCATTCGATCGGCGCGAAGTTGGTGGTAGCCATAAATGCGGACGGTTCAGTGCGAAGTTTGAAGGGAGAAGGCCGGCCGGTAATGCCTGCCGAAGAGCGAGCAGAAATTTTAGCCTCACTCTCCGACGTTGACGCAGTCGTTATCTTTCCAGAAAAAGACGTGCGCGCGCTTATCCGCGAGATTCGTCCCGACTTTCACGCAAAAGGAACCGACTACACGGAAGACAATGTTCCGGAACGCAATGAAGTCGAAGCCTGTGGCGGACGAGTCGTGATTGTCGGTGATCCAAAAAATCACTCCGCCACCGAAATCATCCATGCACTCGGTAAACTCGGGTCGCGCTCCTCGTGATCAAAAGTAATACGCTTGAGCTTGAAAGCCTGCTTGTCGTACGTCTCAGTGCCATGGGCGACGTGATTCACGCGCTCCCTGCAATAACTGCGTTACGGGAAGCGCTGCCAGACATTAAACTGGGATGGCTAATTGAAGAACGATGGGCCGAGCTTTTATGCACCAGACACTGCGCGCGCTCCGGCCCTCGCTCGCTAGAGCGGCCGCTCGTCGATCGCGTTCATGCTGTCTACACGAAAGTTTGGCGCCGGTCGATGCTTAGGTTCGACACCTGGCAGCAAATTGCCAGATGCAGAAGTGAGCTGCGCGAAGCTTCCTATGACGCGGTCATCGATCTTCAGGGGGCGATTCGATCCGCATTGCTATCCAAATGGGCGGGTGCGACCGTCTCTTTCGGAAGCGCTCATCCGCGAGAAAATGCCGCCCGCATGTTCTACTCGCGCAAAGTGAAAGTGAACGATCGTGATCACGTAGTCGAGCAAGGCCTTGATCTTGTTAGAGCGATCGTACCTACCTTGCTCGGCAGTGGTTCCGTTCTGCTCCCCGTAGATTCGGACGCCGAAGCAAAAGTCGATTCGCTGCTCTCCGGCACAAGACGCTTCGCGATTCTCAACCCTGGTGCCGGTTGGGGCGCGAAGAGATGGCCGGCGCAACGCTACGCGGAAGTTGCCCGGGAATTAGCGAAAGACAATTTGATCTCTCTCGTAAATTGCGGCCCGGGTGAAGAAGATTTAGCCGCTTCCGTCGAAGCCGCAAGTTTAGGGGCGGCAAGAAAGATCAGCTGTTCAATTTCAGAGTTGATCGCCCTTACTCGCCGCGCAAATCTCTTTATCGGGGGCGATACCGGACCGATGCACTTAGCTGCGGCTCTGAAAATTCCAGTCGTTGCAATCTTCGGCCCAACAAACCCGGCGCGCAACGGTCCTTTCGACACACCCGCAATTGTCCTGCGCAGCCCCGCCAGCGTTACAGACCACAGTCGCCATCGTGACCCAGAACAAGGTCTGATGGAAATCACTGTAGGAGAAGTGGTCGAGGCTGCGAGAAAGCTAAGCGGGTCAGATCCAAGGAAGTTAACCGCGCCAGATCAATGACCAGTCTTTCAAAGCCCACTCCACTCCCGAATCACGCCCCAAGGAATTGGCCTCGCATTGCGAGACGCATACGCATCCCTCTCGGATTTCTGTTCGCCGTGTTTTATATCTGGGTATCAAAACCAACTCCATTTTCAATCCTCGTTGGATCAATCGTTCTATTGCCAGGCCTGGCGCTGCGCGGTCTGGCTTCCGGCCACGTGCAAAAAGACAAAGAGCTCACGACCAGCGGCCCCTACGCCTACACGCGCAACCCGCTGTACCTAGGCTCGATCATAATGGCTGCCGGCTTTGCCCTCGCCGCCCGCAGTTGGTGGATCGTTATCTTCATGGCCCTGATGTTCGCGATCATCTACGTTCCGGTAATTTCC
>JANYKL010000105.1 GCA_025361625.1 Acidobacteriaceae bacterium | reverse complement strand
CTCGACAGCTTCCTGCACGCGATTGCCGACCCCACCCGCCGACGCATCCTGCAAGCCCTCAAAGAGAAAGGAGCGAATTCGATCGGAAAGGAAACTGGTCTTTGTGCGGGTGACATTGAGCTTCGCGTCAAGCTGTCGCAGCCCACTATTTCGCATCACATGAGAATTCTCGAAAAAGCGAAGGTGGTTGAGGCAAAACGTGAGGGCCACTGGCGCTGGTATCGGCGCAACGAAACATTGATCGCAGATATGACGCGACAGCTCAGACTACGGCTTTAGTTCGGGCCGGTACTGGGATAGCTTGTTTCGCGACGGGGCAAGCGATGTGTGTTACTCTCCGACTCGGGCGAACGTACTTTTCTCGCCATCTAAAGGCCGGTGCGACTTCCCTTCCCGCTGGCTTAGCGCTTTCACCTGGGAAATTAGATCAGCCACTTCAAACGGCTTAGACAGCGATGGAACATTTCGTTCCTGGATGAAGCGTCTGGTGTCGGGGTCGGTTATGGTCGAGAAAGTGAAGATCAAACTTTTTTCCTGCCCGGGGCAATTGGTCGCGATCCACTCGTAGATTTCTGCGGCGCGGCACTCGCCCGGCATGACGCCATTCATGACGATTACGTCGAACTCGGTCTCGCGAAGCAATAGCTTCGTCTCATCCAGGCTCATGGACGTACGAACCTCAGCGCCCGCACCGACCAGCACGTCGCGCTCAAACTCGAGGACAGCTTCTTCGTCCTCGACCAGCAACACCCGACCTACCAGAACTGATTCCCGCCTGGCGGGTATCGGCGCCACTTCGGCGACGACAGATGGTTCGCTTGCGAGCAGCCTTATTTCAATCGTGGCTCCGCCCTCTTCACGATTTCGCGCCATAATCTCTCCGCCATGTTCTTTGACGATGCCATAGCAGATGCTCAGGCCGAGGCCGGTGCCCTTACCGACCGACTTAGTGGTATAGAACGGATCGAAAATGCGGGTTGGGTCTTGAATGCCGGGTCCGTTGTCGTCGAACTCGATGCACACGTAAGACTCTTTTTTGAAGATACGGATCTTCAGCTTGCCGTTGCCATTCGCCTCTACCATGGCGTCGAGCGCGTTGTTGATGACGTTGAGAAAAACTTGTTCAAGTTGGTGCGGGTCGGCGACGACGGAAGGAATCCCCGCGTCAAACTCACGCTCCAGCGAGACGCTGTTCACTTTCAAATCGTATTCACGCAAGGTAATCGATTCTTCGAGAACCTTGCGTAAATCAACTTCCTGCTTTTGGGGCTTTCGCTGGCGCGCGAAAGAAAGCAGGTTTTGAACTACCCGATGCGTCCGCTGGGCTTGTTTGAACAGCTTGCGAACATAATCGGCAGAGCGGTCCTCCAAACCAGCGCCCTCCAGCAATTGGGCATAACCGAGAATTGCGGTCAGGGGATTATTCAGCTCGTGCGCCACCCCTGAAATTAGTTGCCCAACGGCCGACATCTTCTCGCTCTGCAGAAGCTGCTCTTGCGTGCGCCGCAAATCTTCATAGGCACGGCAGGTCTCTTCGTAGAGCTGCACCTTTTCAATGGTCGTCGCGAGTTGCCGGCTGATGGCGACCAGCAAATTTTCGTCGTTGCTCGAATAGTGCCGGTTTTCCTTGCTTGCGATCCCCATGACTCCAATGGGCTTGTCTTTGCTCCACAGCACGACCCAGATCCAATAAGGCAGGCGATCAGCACACACGAACTCGACAACCGAAGCGGGAAGGTGTGGCAGAAAATCCTGCGTGATCACCTCCGCACGCGAACGCCTCACGAGATCGCCCAGCCCCTCGGGGAAGAAAGCTTCGGCCATACGCACCCGGGCTTCGCTTCTCGGCCCCCATCCAGCGCGGCGGCGGTAGGTACCTTCCGGCCCCACGGCGAGATATACAGACCCGGTTTCCGCTCCAAAAAGCGATATCACCTGGCGCACGGTCAGATTGAGAATTTCGTCGAGATCGAACGACTGCGTGGCAATCACTGCCATTGCGTTCAGGGCATTCAGTTCGCGATTGCGCCGCCGCATTTCGTCTTCCGAGCGCTTCTTCTCCGTGATATCGAGAACAAAGCCCTGGTAGCGCTCGATGTGCCCGCTGTCATTTCTCGTGGCAAAACAGCTTTGCGCCGCGGCAAGAAACGTTCCGTCTTTGCGGCGGACAGTGAATTCGAAATTGCGTACGTAGTTGTGCGCCTCAACTTCTTTCAGAAAATGCTCGCGCTCTTCAGTAACGGAGAAGAGGACGCTGCCCATATCGAGCGCCATTAATTCATCGCGGCTTCCGTAACCGAGCATGGTCACGAGAGCGTCGTTGCAATCGAGGAGTTCGCCGTCGGGTGTAGCGACGAACACACCTTCCTGGGCTTGCTCGAACAGCATGCGGTATTTTTCTTCCGCCGCCTGGCGTGCGGTGGTGTCGTGGATGACGTGAATGGTGCCCTTTTGCTGGCTTGCCTGCTCGGCGTATGAGGAGGTCGACACAATCGACTGCCCGCCGAAACACGGGTCGGCCCCTTCCGTCAGCCCAGAGCCACGATCGCAATAGGGGCAGCCGGCCCAGGGGCAGATCTGCGGCAGTACATCTTCGAGCAGGCTGCCTAGAACGTCAGCCGGCGCCTTTTCCAGGCGCTGCAAAAGCGCCTGATTTGTTTTGAGAATGTGAAAGTCAACGTCGTGCGCAACGATCAGATCCTGGATGGAATCGAAGGTGTTCATCCACTGCCGCTGCGAGCGCAGTACTTGCTCGAGCAGTCGGAGGTTCTCGATGGCAATTCCCAGGGTTTGCGCTGCCGTTTCAAAAAATTGAAGATCTCCACGCGTCTGCCTTCGCGGTCCTGAGCAACCGAGCGACAAAAGCCCAATCACGGCTTTCTTACCCAAAACAGGCAGCAATAGTACCCGTCGAATCCCTTGCTGCTTCAGTTCATCGCGCTCCGCTTCTGGCCTCTCTGAGAGTTCGACCAGCCTTGCGCGATTCTCCTGCAACACCTTCAGCTGCGCTTCATCAGCCGGCAATTGCGAGAGCGCGCGGAAACTTTCCGCAGCCATGCCGCTCTGCTGTGTCGCCACCAACCGATCGCCCTCCAGCGACTGGAACCAGGCAGCCTTCGCACCCGCTGCAACCTTGAGTTTTTCAAGCGCGGTCTGCATGAGAGGGCCGTGGTTCTGCGCCCGCCCTATCGTCGCTGTCAACTCATTCAACAGGGCCAGGCGTCGCATTCGCGCCCGGGCATCATCGAGCACCATCAGCAGGATGCTGGAGCCGAAAAAAACATCGGCCAGCAAAAACCCTTCATTCGGGACGTGGGCGGTCAATGGAAAGCCGCTAAAATTTATAACGATGACTCCGCTCGCGAACAGAAATGGCCCGACGCCAATGCGGCCATAGCGATGACGCACGAGTTCAGAGGCGGCGGCAAGAGCGACGAGCCGGCAAGAAATTTCGAGTCCCAAAGCAAATTTACTGGAACCCGCGAAATAAATTGGCCGAATAACCGTTGCGACAAGAATTGCAGCCATCAATCCGATGAAGACGGGAGATAGACGCCGCGCTTGCGCAGAGATCAACGCTGCGGTCGCGAACAACCCCATCGCCAGTACAAAATTTCCCTGAGAGACCGCCTGCATGATTTTTGACGAAGCGTGAGCGTTGCCGGGAGCCGAGAGCCAGAGGAACACGCAATAGGCCAGCCATCCGCCGCCCCAAGCCAACAGGCAGCGTTCGCGAAGCACGCGGAACAGGGCCAGGCTGACGCACACGAGAATTAGCGCGGCCGTGGCGCGCGCGCTAAGCCAGGGCACGGCCAACACGCTCACCGAATTCCCGAAGAATCTGGAAGGATCCATAGTTTCGCCGTACGCCGAGCGCACGAACACCTATCTCTTAAATATCACGCAGGCTGCCACGGTTATCGGGTTTCTGGTCCCTATTGGTTACTTTCGGAATGTGAAGTCGGACCATAGAATGAGCGATAGACTACGTATTCCGACATGGCAAACGACCGCATCCTGGTAGTGGACGACGAAGAGACGATTCGCGAGATCGTCTCGTCGATGCTTGGCGGAGCTCACTTTCAAACCCGCCAGGCCGCAAGCGGTGTTGAGGCTCTAGCCATACTGGAATCGGGCGAAGAGTTTGATCTTATTCTCTCTGACCTGATGATGGCGGAAATGGATGGCACCGCTCTTCTGGAGCGAGCCAAAGAGCGCTATCCGGATGTGCCCGTCGTCATGGTGACAGCGGTCCATGACATATCGGTTGCGCTGCAGGCGCTGCGAAATGGCGCCTACGATTACCTGCTCAAGCCATTCGAGCGTGAGCAACTTTTGAATACTGTTCGGCGAGCGCTCGAGAACCGCCGACTGAAGCGGGAAAACGACGCATACCGTACGAATTTGGAGACTCTCGTCGCCGCTAGAACGCAACAGTGGAAGTTGGCTTTGACTGAACTTGAACGTTCCTACGACATCACCCTCGAGGCTTTAGGAGATGCGCTCGACCTGAAAGATGCAGAGACCGAAGGCCACTCCCGCCGGGTGACGGCCTTTACGATTGCGATCGCTCGAAAGATGGGACTGAACAAAGATGCGATCAGCGTAATTGCGCGCGGAGCATTTCTCCACGACATCGGAAAAATGGCCATCCCGGACAACATTCTGACCAAGCCCGGAAAGCTCACGGACGAGGAGATGGCCATCATGAAAGAACATTGCTACCGCGGCTATAAAATCATCTCGCGCATCCCGTTTCTGTCAGAGGCGGCTGAGATTGTCTATTCTCATCAGGAACGTTTCGATGGTCTTGGCTACCCGCGGGGATTAAAAGGGCAGGAGATTCCGCTCGGCGCACGCATCTTCTCGATCGCCGACACGCTTGACGCCATGCGCTCCGATCGCCCCTATCGCCCGGCGCAACCGTTCGAGGCGGCACGAAAAGAGATCGAACTGTGGTCGGGTCGACAGTTTGACCCCGACATCGTCAAGGTCTTTCTCGAGATGCCGGAGAATATCTGGGAGGACCTACGCAATGATATCAATGCTGCTAACACCTCATTCCCAAAAATGTAGGCAGGCATCATTGCAAGAGTCTTGTTGCATCTTATTTAGTAACTGAAGTTGTTTCGACGGCTCCTCCAGTTGCAAGATTTGGCTGGAGTGCCCTGCCAGAATTGCGCCTGTTTCGCTTCTGGCGGGGCCGGCCGTTCTTCCCTGCGGCGCCCCTTTAGAAAGGCAATCCAATCGCTAGTCGACAGTTCTGACCACGACTTCCCGCCTCGAGGTGATGCGGCTGGCGTCCACGCTTACCTCGCGCTCGATTTCCATTTCAATCGAGGTTCCCGGCTCAAGCCTGACATCGGCGCCACGCGAGAGCATTGCGACCGCTAGTCCCGCGGCTCCGCCGAGCCCGGCGCCAATTCCCGCCCCTCTACCGCCTCCCGTCACAGCACCGATGACGGCGCCAGTACTCGCTCCTTCGGCGGCTGACTTCACTTTCTTGCCTTTGTCGCTGTCTTGCCGGATTGTTCCTTCCGAATCTCTCATAGTCGTCTTTTCTGCGCCCGGCGTATTTTCGATTGAGCCGCCCAGCATGACGGTGTAGCCGCTTGGATAGATCATCGAAGTGAAATGTATGAGCACTTCGGCGCGGCCTTTCACGTGGCCAGCACGTTTGGCGCGCTCGACCTTTCCCTGAATGTACGTTCCAGCCGGTATCACAACGCGCTCATTCACAACGAATGGGAACGCGGTCTCTGCGTAGACTGGGTCTCCGGTCCTTGCCGTTTTCGTTGAGATCCCCTGCTTCAGCGATAGAGGAATGCGGCTACCGGCCGGAATAATCAAGGGCGCCGCAGTCGGAGGTGTGTCGCTTGATTGAGCTTTTAGAGAACGTGGCGCGGGCGGATTCGCATCGGACGATTGCGCCAGAGCGAGACTCGAACACATTGCCAACAAGAGAGAAGCTATACGAACGCCCATTGCAGACCCACCTTCTTAGTCGCAAAGATTTGATTTTCGAAAATTGATTACCGAGATATGATTCGCGAAATTTGATACGAAACATTTATTACTGGTGAAAGTGTGATGCAGCCACACGAGTGTTGGGTTAGCTGGTCTTGGTACGGAATCAACTTAAACCCCAATTGTTTCGGTGAATGCAGCCGGCGAGCGCGCGACCTTCGATTTACGCGCTATTGGCGCGAATTGTTTTTTGCAAAATATTTCCCATAAATTGGGATTGCAGTTTCTGTGCGCAGGCTTCGCCGCAGACATGAATCGTCCCTTCCTGCACCGCCAGACGCTCATCCCAAGCAGCCAGATGCATCTCGGGCATGCCGTGATGGTTGATGGAACTCCACATCAGCCACCAGCGATCGCTTGAACCCTTCAGCACTCCGCAATTCGGGCCAGCGCAACGGAGAAATTCTGGGGGGATCACTACAACATTTTCAGCCATGAAGTTCCTGCGTTTTCTTGTCGATATTTTAGCTGAGAGCGACCTGGAACCCGGACATCCAAAATGAAAGCCCCCAACGACCCATAGGTGCGCAACGGAAGAGACTCAGAAAGCGAAATTCGTAGTGGTTTACATCGTTTACTACTTGTAGAGCAGATATTTTTCTCGGATGCGTATGAACCCTTCCAAGCGTTCCTGCCAGTCTGCCGCGATACGTCTTGGATCCTCACCAGAGCCAATCGCTTGCAGCACTGATTGATTCACCAGCAAGTCAGAGATCTTTTCCAATTTGAAGTCGTTAGGATAAAGGGTGCGAAGCGCGGACGCCAGTTCGATTCCTAACTCCGTCGCTTCCAGTGTATTGCGATCTAAAAGGACAAGGTTAACTCCCTCGCAGCGCTCACCCGCATAGTTACTCGAGGAGGGAGTAAAGACGATAGGTACAAAGCGCACGCTCTGAATGCCGCGCGCGTTCAGGAAAGCTGCAAACTCCCTTCCCTTGACCCAGGGCGCGCCCACAACTTCGAAGGGAGTATCCGTGCCGCGCCCGACCGATATGTTCGCGCCTTCGATCATGCCTACGCCCGGATAAAGGGTGGCTTCATTCAGGTCGCGCAAGTTTGGCGACGGACCGACCCAGGTCACGCCAGTGGAATCGAACCAGTCTCCGGGCTGCCAGCCTTGCATCGGAACGACTGTTAGATGGGCTCCGATCTTGCGTTCCGCATTGAACATTGTCGCCAGTTCGCCCATGGTCATTCCATGGCGAGGCGGTTCCTGAAAATAATTATTAAAGTTTTCGCGACCATCGTCAGAAACCGGGCCTTGCACGAACGATCCCGTAATCGGATTGGGACGGTCAAGAACAATCACTTCAATTCCAGCCTTTGCCGCAGCCTCCAGAAAATATCCCATCGTAGTTTCGAAAGTGTAGAAGCGAACTCCGGCATCAGCGAGATCGATGACGACTGCGTCGAGAGTCTTTAATAAATCGACTGAGGGGCGCCGCAGAGAGGCCTTCGCTCCGTACACGCCGTAGACAGGCACTCCGGTGGCCGCATCTTTCACATTCTTGATGTCGGTATCCAGCGTTCCGGTCACTCCATGTTCGGGACTGAAGATTGCTTTTAGCGAAAGCCCGGGAACTTGCGCCAGAACATCCACGGTTCGTCGCGCCTGCGAGTCTATGCCAGTTTGATTGGTTAATAGTCCGATGTTTCGGGTTGCGGGTGCATGGCCGGGGCGCAGCGCGGCGAAATTCGACGCTTCGAGCACATCGATGCCGGCTTTGACGCTTCCATTGCGTACCGAGAGTTTGCGGGCTGCGCTTTGCATCTCGTTGTAGCCGGTAACGGAAGCGAGCCGCATTTTTTCCGCTTCCGCGGGTTCAGCTGCGAGTGCCACCGCAACCGCGGTCGCAACTTTTGTTCGTAATGAAGCGGCGCTGCCCTTGTCTTTGATTGCCTTCGCGGCAGGCACCGCATTCATGTGCACTGCGTTCGTGAGCAAGACGATAAATGTCTTTGTCGTTGGATCGATCCAAAGGGAGGTTCCGGTGAATCCGGTGTGCCCGAATCCACCGACGGGAAGAAGCTCTCCGCGGTTCGAAGACAAAGGAGAGTCGATATCCCATCCAAAGCCGCGCAGCGTCGTGCTCGCGACCGGCTGCTGGGGGGTGATCATCTTGTCGATGGTTGCGGCGGAAAGAACGCCCCGCCCACCATCCAGTAACGCCTGTGCGAAAATTGCTAAATCGTTTGCGGTTGAGAAGATTCCGGCTTGGCCCGCCACGCCGCCCATCCGGCGCGCGGTTGGATCGTGAACGACTCCATGTATCAAGCGATGGTTTTCATCTTCATCGGTGGGAGCAATACGCGGCAACCAAGAGGCGGGCGGGAGGTACCGCGTCTCGTTCATGCCCCAAGGCTGAAAGATATGTTTCGCCGCATAAGCGTCCAGTGATTCGCCGGAAAGCCTTTCGACCAACGCTCCGAGAATAATAAAGTTGATGTCGCTATAAACAAAGCTTGAGCCCGGAGGATTTTGCGGAGGGGCTTCGAACGCCATGCGGTAAGCGGTCTCTTTCCCATCCCAACGCTTCGCCAAATCCAGATCGGGTGCCAGGCCCGAATAATGCACGAGCAGTTGCCGGATGGTGATGTCTTGCTTCCCGTTTTGCGCAAGCTCCGGAAGATACTTTGCGACGGGATCGTTCATGCGAAACTTTCCCTGCTCCCAGAGTTGCATAACCGCGGTCGTGGTCGCGATAACTTTGGTGAGTGAGGCGCAATCGAAAATTGTGTCGAGCGTCATCGCTTCGCGATTCGGCATGATGCTGCGGCTGCCAAAGGCTTTGCGATAAACAATTCGCCCATCATGGCCAACGATGGCAACCGCCCCGGGAATTTGCTGCTGTGTGATCGCCTCGTTGATGATGGCGTCAAGAGCGGAGAGTCGCGTATCGACTGCGCTTTGAGCATGGGCGCTTTGAGCATGCGCTACGAGGGAAGAGAAAGACGAAACTGCGAACAAGAGCGCCACCAGGCCAACCCGGACTCGCAGGTTCTGGGATGAAGGCTTCACGTACTTGCGACTCTACATTACCGCCAAGAGTGGACTCAAGCAGGACGTTATCAACGATGCTCGCTAGTAACTGCCCGTTTGCCTATGGCTATCAGCTTTGCTATAACCCCATCAGTTCGCAAATAACCGTGGATCGGACTCTGCTCAATCACGAATCTGACAATTCATCGCTCGCAGGAACTTTCGCGCGTCAAGATGAAGTCTTTCCCGAAGCATTCCGCATACTCGAGGATGCCATCGCCGCAAAGTCTTTTCCCGCTTGCTCGATCGCGGTCTTGCACCAGGGTGTCCTGGTGGCTCGCAAGGCTTTTGGGCGCTTTACCTACGACGGCAGTTCAGAAGAAGTCACGCCCGCAAGCATCTTCGATCTCGCTTCGCTCACGAAGGTTGTGGCTACAACGTCCGTGGCTATGATTCTCTACGAGCGTGGCCTGCTCGACCTCGAAGCTCCCGTGGCAGCAGTCGTTCCTGAGTTTTTGAGCGCATCGACAGACGATTCCGAGTGGCGGGGAAAGGTCACGGCGCATATGCTGCTTGCCCATTCTTCCGGCCTGGCAGCCCACAAGAAATTTTATCTCGATCACAAAAACCGAGAATCGCTGCTCAGCGCCGCTTTCGCTTCCCCGCTTGTTGCCGCCCCCGGAACTCGCGCTGAATACAGCGACATCGGCTTCATCATTCTTGGAGTGTTGTTGGAACGTCTGTCCGATGAAAATCTTAGCGCCTTCTGCCAACGTGAAATATTTGGACCACTAGGCATGGCCCAGACCACCTTCAATCCATCGCAGGCAATTCAAAACGATATTCCTCCGACCGCCGATGATCGCAGTTTTCGGCATCGCATCATTCAGGGCGAGGTGCAAGATGAAAATGCGAGCGTGATTGGGGGAGTAGCAGGTCATGCGGGCCTGTTTTCCACGGCGGAGGATCTTGCACGCTTCGCCCATGCCACGCTGGGCGGCGGCCATCCCATCGTGCGGCGTTCGACCATGGAATTGTTCACACGCCGGGAGGCCGCGCCAGACGGCACTTCTAGAGCTCTCGGATGGGACACTCCCTCGATTCCGTCGCAATCGGGTAAATACTTTTCATCCCGCTCGTTCGGTCACCTCGGCTATACCGGCACCTCGCTATGGATCGATCCTCAACGCCGGCTTTCCGTGGTAATGCTGACCAACCGCACCTGGCCAGACTGCCGTAACGACACCATCAAGGGGGTACGTCCGGCATTTCATGATGCGGTCATGCTGGCTTTGGGGCACGTTGCGTGAAGAAAAAACCTTCGCGACTCAAGAAAACTGATCGAGAGCTTCGCCGCCTGACTACGGAAAGAATCAACTCAGCGTCGGCCAATCTGGACGAAAAGCCGGCGATCGAGATCGTGCGCATCATCAATCGCGAAGACGCAAAGGTTGCCGCAGCGGTGAAGGTCGCTTTGCCGCAAATCGCCAAGGCAGTAGATCTCATCGCCTCCGCCATCGAGCAAGGTGGACGCCTGATTTATGTCGGTACAGGAACCAGCGGGCGAATTGCTGCGCTTGACGCCGTCGAATGCCCGCCCACATTTGATGTCTCGTCGAGGACGGTTCAATTCATCATTGCCGGCGGAGACAAAGCGCTGAGCGCGGCCGTGGAATCCAACGAAGATTCGCAGGAATCGGGCCGAAAAGAAATTGCAAAGAGGAGGCCGGGCAAGGGAGACGTTGTTGTAGCCATCGCGGCCAGCGGACGCACTCCCTTCACCGTCGCCGCCCTGCAATATGCCCGAAGGCGTGGAGCAAAGACGGTTGCCGTGGTCTGCAATCGCCGGTCGCCGCTCGGTAAAGCGGCACACATTGAAATCGTTGCCGAGGTCGGTCCCGAGGTGGTCGCCGGGTCCACGCGCATGAAAGCGGGCACGGCGCAAAAAATGATTTTGAATATGCTCTCTACCGGCGCAATGGCACGCCTCGGTTACGTGTACGGAAATCTGATGGTTAACGTGCATACCAGAAACGCGAAACTGGCAGAGCGCGCCGTTGCCATCGTAGAACTAGTTGCGGAAGTTGATCACAAAAAAGCCGTCAAAGCCTTGCTCGCTGCCGATATGAACGTGCCTCTCGCTATCGTTATGGCAAAGCTGGGAGTTAGCAAGGAAGTTGCGGCAGCTACTCTGGAAAAATCGGGCGGGCGCCTACGGCGATCAATCACCCTGGCGGAGCGCGACGTCATTCACGCCGCAAAGAA
>JANYKL010000103.1 GCA_025361625.1 Acidobacteriaceae bacterium | reverse complement strand
CAGCGGTATAACCTTTGCACGCCCCCAGCGAATCGAACCGTCTGGCCGGAGCTAACGTTTATCGAGTTCCCGATTCGAGAAGTTGTCTTGCGAACTATCCTTCAAAAATTGCCGGGCTTCACCCTGATCGTCGGGATAAATTACGCTCCCAACGTCGAGATGAAGTAATTCTTCTTCGGTCCGTCCAGTGATCTCACAGAACTTGCCGTTGGCTTGCATAAATTTCCCGCTTAGCATGTCTATGAGGGCGATCCCGATCGGTGACCGTTCATAGACCGCTCGGAATCGATGTTCGCTCTCACGCAACGCTCTTTCTGCGTCCTTTAAATCGGTAAGATCGACTGACGCTCCGACCGCTCCCCGAGGGTTTCCGTGGTCGTCGAACAGAGGAACCGCGTATACCAGCGTTTCCCGAAGCATGCCATCGCTAAAAAGCATCGTCTGAGCAGACTCGTAAACAGGTTTCCCGGTCAAAGCTGCCTGCTGCATGGGCAGTTTGTCTGGTGTCAGCTCTACTCCGCCTTCAAAGAGGCGAAAGTTGGAAACGAGGGAAGTGCTTTTCGAAAAGTTCTCTCCCGGAGCCATACGAAGCTGCTCATACGCGGCGCGATTGCCTGTAATTGTCTTACATTGAGAATCGTGAGAGATATAAACCGGAATTGGCACGGCATCTAAGACGGTCGCTAGCTCGTTTGCTCTCGCTCGCTCGCGCGCTTCGCTAGCCTTCAACGCCTCTTCAGAACGCTTCTGCTCAGTGATATCGCGCAGGACGTATGCCACACGCTCGACACCTGCGGGCCCCTCGACCGGAAGATAACTGATTGATAAGTCACGCTCGCCAATCTTCGGATATATGTACCGTCCCTCATACGTGACAACCTGCCCCGCAAAACAATCGTCAAGCTGGCGCTTCACCACGCGGGTAAAGAGTTCGTGGCCCAACACTTCACTTACGGAACGCCCTATAACGTTCTCCGCAACCAATTGCCGGTAATTCAGATAGGCCCGGTTGACAAGCACGAACTTGTATTCCCGGTTCACAACGACAATCATTTCCTCCAGGTGTTCGACGACCCGGCCGAATTCTCGCAACCTTTCTTCTGACAGTTTGCGGGACGTAATATCGCGGGCAACAGCGATGGTATATTCCCGATCCAACCGCACGTGTCTCAGATTGACTTCTACTGGAAAAGTCGAGCCATCTTTCCTGCGGTGACGCCGCTCAAGCAAGCTGGGGCCGACGTCTCTTAAAGACTGGATGACGCCGACCCCCTCCGCTTGGGTCAAATCAGGATCAATGTCAAATAGCGTCATCAATAAAAGCTCTTCGCGCGTGTAGCCGAGAACCGCCCAAGCCTTTTCGTTGACGTCCAGAAGACGGAAATTTTCAGCGTCGATCACCATGACCGCATCATTGGCCTGGTCGAGCAAAGCCCGCGAAAGCGACAGCTTCTGCAAAGCTACCGCCTGCTCGGATGCGATTCGCATTAAATTGTCATTCATTTCGAGCAAGGTTTGTTCTGCCCTTACTCGCGTCGTCACGTCGAGGGCGATGCCATTAACTACGGCATCTCCGCCAGATCGTTTGTTAAGGGTGTTGTGATACTCCCAAACCAAACTCTTCCCCGAGCTAGTCAGAAGACGCAACAGTCCGTGACTCTCGCCCTTCTGTTTGATTTCTTTTAAATAAAGATCAAAGAGAGGACGATCCTGTGCGGACAAGAAATCTTGCATTGGCCTCTGCAACATTTCGTTTTGGGAATAGCCAAGCAGGCTAGCGGCCGCGGAATTCAGCGAAAGTAAACGCCCGTCGAGACTATGAACGCAAAGCAGAGTTTGGCTGGTTGAAACCAGGTCGCGAAACTTGTCAAGGATGTTCTCGACGGGAGTTAGGGGCGAAGAATTAGCGTAGTTGGCAGGTAGAGCAAAAGTAGGGCGCAAGTCCATGACTCACCAGTGGGAGATGAATGAAAAAAAGCACTCGGCCCGATACCTCTTAGTTATCTGTAGAAAACTGTAACAACGGCAAACACCTTACGCAGCTGCAACGGGAGTGTAACAGAATAATCTTCCGGTAACATTCAACATTTTGACCGCGGGGACAACTAAGCCACTTGCTGTCGATCAAAGTTAATAAGAGGATTAAGCTCAGACAGCTTTTGCCAGAGTATCGAACTGGGATTGAACTGGTATCTTCGGTAATCTTTATTGATCGAAGGGCTCCATGTACGCTGTCTTCAGCGATCTATAACGCCCGACGGCACCCTTTTGCGACTCACTCTGTTTTGAAGTGTCATCTAGGAAGTCAGCCTAATTATGTCTTCGCCTGGGAATCTTGTACCGAACGCGACCGCGCCTTCGGCTGTTACAAAGCCGGTGGCCGGCACAGCCGCCGCAGTAGCGCCCGCTCCCGCTAGCTTTTCTACGGCTGCACTGCTTACCGTGATGTTAAAGAGCACGTCGAAAATCAGCGACCTCTTTTTTACCACCGGCAAGCCTCCGATGGTTGAGATTGACGGCAAACTCGCTCCCGCCGGCATCGCGCGCACCCTGACTCTAGACGACACCCGCAAGATTGCCTCCGATTTGATTGGCAATAACCCTCATGCGCTCGGCAACTTGAAGGAGCTCGGCTCCTGCGACGTTTCTTACAGCCTGCCCGGAGCGCACCGCTTCCGCGTAAATATCTTCATGCAGCGCGGCTCCTGCGCCGTCGTAATGCGGGTCATTCCCACCGTCATCCCCGACTTTGACGCTCTAAATCTGCCCGAAGAATTGAAGAAGATTGTTGGCTTACGGAACGGAATCGTACTCGTTACCGGCCCGACGGGGTCCGGCAAATCCTCCACGCTCGCCGCAATCATTGATCGAATCAACCGGGAGCAGTCATACCACGTACTCACCATCGAAGACCCAATTGAATTTCTTCATCCACACAAGAGCTGCATCGTCCATCAACGCGAACTCCATAGCGACACACCGAGCTTTGCGCTGGCTTTACGTGCGGCGCTTCGCCAAGCTCCAAAAGTAATTCTTGTAGGAGAAATGCGCGATACTGAAACAATTGAAATCGCCATGGAAGCGGCAGAGACTGGCCACCTGGTTCTCTCTACGCTGCACACCATCGATGCTTCGAAGACGGTAGAGAGAATCGTCGGCGCGTTTCCCATGGCGGAGCAGCATACCCTGCGCAATCGCCTGGCAAAGAGTTTCCGCTACATCGTTTCGCAGCGACTTGTGCCCCGCAAAGATGGAGCTGGCCGCATCGCGGTCATTGAAGTATTGAAATCGACGCTTCGCACCCGCGAGTACGTGGAGAAGGGCGAAGGCGACGGCAAGACGCTTTTAGATGCGATGCGGGTTGGCGGTCAGGAAGGAATGCAGCATTTTGATGGTGATCTGGAGCGCCTGATCCGGGCCGGCATTATCGATATGGAAACCGGGCTCGCCTATGCGACGAATCCCGGCAACATGCAGTTGGATCTCTCGGACTTGAGGCTTGACGCGGAGCAGAAGGTGAAAGCAGATGCGCTGCTCGAATAGTTGAGCGATCGGAACAACTAGGTCACGCTGACTTCGGTATAAGTTCCGTAAACCTGTCGCAGCGCTTCGCAAATTTCTCCCACCGTAGCATACGCACGCACCGCTTCGATGATACAGGGCATCGTGTTGGCGTCTGAGATATTTCCATTCGTGCCTGCCGCAGGGGTCTTGGCTGCAGCTTGCTTCAGCGCTTCAAGACGACGCTGCACCTCCTCGTTCGACCGGCGCGCGCGAAGAGTCTTGAGCTTCTTCTCTTGTGCGCGAGCGACTGATTCGCCAATGTAAAGAATGGTCGGCGAATCTTCTTCGATCACAAAATCATTGACGCCGACGGTGATCTTCTCGTTCGCCTCAACCGCGCGCTGGTAGCGGTAGCTGGCCTCGGCAATCTCTTTTTGCGGATATCCGCGCTCGATCGCATTCACCATGCCACCCATCTGGTCGAGCTTCTCGAAGTAGTCAAACGCTCCCTTTTCCATATCAAGCGTCTGCTTCTCAACGAAGTAACTTCCACCCAGAGGATCGACAGTTTGCGCTACACCAGACTCGAAAGCGATGATCTGCTGCGTCCGCAGCGCGATGCGCGCCGCCTCTTCTGTCGGCAAAGCAAGCGCCTCGTCA
This sequence comes from Acidobacteriaceae bacterium, assembly GCA_025361625.1. Classification (GTDB taxonomy): domain Bacteria; phylum Acidobacteriota; class Terriglobia; order Terriglobales; family Acidobacteriaceae; genus Acidiflorens. Next base: position 491 of record JANYKL010000103.1, on the reverse strand, counting down.
TAGGCGTCAGTATGTAGAGACTGCGTGCCCCCCAAAACCGCCGCCAGAGCTTGCAGGGCCACTCGAGCGATATTGTTCTTCGGTTGCTGCGCAGGCAAGGAAACGCCGGCAGTCTGCGTGTGGAAGCGCATCAGGCAACTGCGCTCGTTCTTCGCCCCGAAGCGGTCTTTCATTAAGCGATACCAGATCTTGCGCGCAGCACGATATTTCGCAATCTCTTCAAAGAAGTCATTGTGCGCGTTGAAAAAGAAGCTCAGGCGAGGACCAAAATCATCAACGTCCAGGCCGCGACGCTTGGCCCACTCCACATATTCGACGCCGTCGTAAATGGTGAAGGCGAGTTCTTGCAGCGCCGTCGATCCCGCCTCGCGAATGTGATAACCAGAGATGGAGATAGTGTTAAAGCGCGGCGTGACCTTCGATCCAAATTCAAATGTATCAATCACCAGGCGCATTGACGGCGCAGGTGGGTAGATGTATTCCTTCTGCGC
>JANYKL010000101.1 GCA_025361625.1 Acidobacteriaceae bacterium | reverse complement strand
CTTTGAGACAAGTAGCGCACTCAGCACCGTGTGTACTTGAAAAGCAACTATGGAGGCTCTTATGCCCCATGCTGCGGTCGCAATAGCAATAACAGGGTTGCTGGTAAACAATTTTTGGGATCTTCGCTGCCAACTCGTATGCATGGGTCTGATATGGAAATTGCGCGTTTGAGCCCCAAAGTTGATCTTTGGTAAGTATCGGCGCTAATTCTGTTCCGGCGGCAGGAGAATGCTCATTAAAGTGCGGTACTTCCTCCGACTCGGACTCGAGCCAGGGCGCTGACAACACCGTAACCATTAAAAACAGAGCCGCGGATGCTATGAAACGCGTGCGCATACGAAAACCTCAACCCTTCTATCTTACCTGAGTCTTGTGCCCGATAGGGCTGGCCTCCTCTTCTTGAGAAGTAGCCGTGAAATCCCACGCTGAGTGACTCTTCTTAACTAACGTTTACCCGTACGCTCAGAGCTAGCGCCCTCAACCCTGTATCTGCCGGGCCATTTCGGTGGGAAGCCGGCAAGCGCCGCCGCTACGCCAGTTTCTCGAAGAAGAGGCAGATAGTTTCGATGCCCTTATAGAAATTGGGAATGTGGAATTTCTCGTTTGGAGCGTGCAAATTGTCATCGGGTAAGCCAAATCCCATCATTACGGAAGGAATTCTCAGCACATCCTGAAAGTCGGTCACGATCGGAATCGATCCCCCCGAGCGGATGAATACCGTCTTTTTCTTGAAAGCGTCATGCAGCGCTTCGGTCGCGGCCTTGATGTACTTGTTGTCAGTACCAACCACGCAGGCGGGGCCTTTACTCCAAACTTTGATCTTCGTTTCGATCCCTTTAGGCGTCAGCTTCTTCACGAAAGCGGTATAGCGCTTGAGGATGTCCGCAGGATCTTGATTGGGGACGAGACGCATAGAGACTTTCGCCGAAGCCCTCGCCGGAATTACAGTCTTCGCTCCAGGAGCTACAAATCCCCCCGGCATACCGTGCACTTCCAGCGTGGGGCGAGCCCAGGTTCTGTAAAGGACGGAGTAACCCGGCTCGCCCGTCAAAATCTTCGAGCCAACTTCCGCTTTGCGATAATGCTCTTCGTTGAAGGGGAGCCGCTTCCACGCTTTCAGTTCATCTTTGCTCGGAGCCTTCACGCCCTTATAGAACCCCGGAATCAGAATCGTACCCTTGGTATCTTTAAGTTTGCTGATAATTTCTATGAGCGCGAACAACGGATTCGGCGCCGCTCCGCCATACATGCCGGAGTGCAAATCGGTTTTCGCTCCGACCGCTTCAATCTCGGTATAGACGAGGCCGCGCAACCCAACGCAAAGCGTGGGGAGATTCGGCGCAAATAATTCTGTGTCGCAGACAAGCGCGAAATCCGCTTTCAATTTTGATTTGTCTTTCCGCACGTAAACTGCAATCGATTCGCCTCCCACTTCTTCTTCACCCTCGAAAATCAATTTCACGTTGATGGGCAGTTTGCCGCCGTGGCCGCGCATCAGCGATTCGAGCGCCTTCACTTCCATCCACAGCTGGCCCTTGTCGTCGACCGCACCGCGAGCGTAAAGATTGCCGTTGCGCTCGGTGGGTTCGAAAGGAGGCGTCTGCCATTCGTCAACCGGATCAGGTGGCTGAACGTCATAATGCGCGTACATCAACACTGTCGGCTTTCCCGGGGCGTGCAACCAGTCGGCGTAAAGCAGCGGGTGGCCTTTCGTCGGAATGATTTCGACGTGCTCCATGCCGATGCGACGTAGATCTGCCGCAACGTATTCCGCCGCTTTCTTTACGTCACCTTTATGTTCCTCGAGCGTGCTCACGCTAGGAATGCGGAGAAGGGTCTTGAGTTCCTCTAGAAAACGCGATTGGTTGCTGCGAGCGTAATCGACTGCGGGAGAGGCCATTTGTTGCCTTTCAATGCGCTTAGAGTGCAGGTAAATAGATATCAGAAGACGGTAAGTATAACCGAATGAATAACCGCCTTTCAGCTAGCGGTCAATCGAGCCTCACGCCCGAATCGGTCGGCGGGAAAATTAGTGATATCAATCGAAGGCTTCCGGCCGGTCATCACCTGAGCCATGACCTTCGCCGTAATCGGTGCCAAAAGAATGCCATCGCGGAAGTGCCCCGTCGCCACGAAATATCCTGCTATCGCACTCGGACCGAGTATTGGCAGTCCATCAGGGGTTGCAGGTCGCAATCCTGCCCATGCATCCAGAAATCGAGCCTCGGACAATTTTGGAACGATGTCGAGCGCGGCTTGTCGCAACTCTTGAATTGTCTCCGGTACAGTACGTTTATCAAAGCCTGACTCTTCGGCAGTCGCGCCGATAAGCATACGTCCGTCGCTTCTCGGGATGAGATATACGGCTGGCGTTCGCACTACGTGCCGAACCATTTCTCTCTGAGGCATGATGAGGCAAAGCATTTGTCCTTTTACGGGACGAGTAGGAATTGGGCACGGGGAAAATTGCCCGGCCCATGCCCCCGCGCAATTTACCACCATCCCGGCTGAGAAAGACGTCTTGTTGGTTCGAACGCCGCATGCTTTTCCCTCGTTCAGTCGCACTTCAAGTGCTTGATTGCCAGACGAGAGATCTATGCGGCGATGCCGGCAAGCTTCAACGGCGGCATTAGTTAGATCTCGCGGATCAACGGATCGTTCCTTGAGATAAATTCCGGCACGATATTTTGCCTTCAAAAACGGGGCGTTTAGCTCAGGTTCAGGGTCGTCCCAGCCTGCTAACCATTCGCGATCGTCGAGGGCACAAGGCTGAGGGGGTTCTTCGAGAAACAACAAAGTTCCATGAGACCGCAAATCAATTTTAAGTCCGGACTCATCTTGCAATTGATGTACAAACTCGGGGTACATCGTCGCGCTCGCGCTTGCCAAATCCCTTAATGCGAGCGGCATTTCAGAAGCGAAATCGGCCAGCATGCCGCCCGCAGCCCACGACGCTTCGCGCCCCGGTTTGCCCTTTTCTATTAAGAGAACGTCCAGCCCTTGCTTATGCAGTTCAATGGCTAGTGAGAGTCCGATGATGCCCGCCCCGATCACAATTACGTCGTAATTCCTCACATCTACATTTTAGCCGTAACGTTACCAAAGGCACTGCGTAGCCAATTGACAGCATCTCTCGCGTCGAAAACAATGAATCATACAAACCAAGTTGAGAGGAATGTCTATGCCTGGAGTCGTTACGCCTGACGTGGAGCCCGCAATTGTGTATCACTCAGAATCGCAGAGCAACATGGGTAAGTGGGTTCTGATGTTTGTGGCCGTCGCGTTCGCCGCCGCCTCAGGCTTGTTCACCTTCAGCCACGAGCGGAAATTGGCTGACCTTGCGCAGTATCAAGCCAACAACGAAAAGCAGGTCGGCGATCTGTCTAAACGAATGCAGGCGGCCGAAGCTGATTCGGAGACGTTGGCGCACCAGCTTGGCATGACCAAAAAAGAGCTCGCGACTAAGACGGCAGAATTGCAGCGCCAGCAACAGTTGGCCTCGGCGCGCTTCGCGGCCCAAACCGCACAGCAGAAAAAAGACTTGAGTGCGATCGAAGGCGAAGTCGGATCGGTGAAGACCGATGTCGGTGGCGTTAAGACGGACGTTGCCACAACCAAGGCTACGCTCGAATCGACAATCTCAAAGTTGCAAAATACGATTGGCGATCTGGGGGTGCAAAGCGGACTGATTGCGAATACTAGGGGAGACCTCGAAGCGTTGAAACACAAGGGCGACCGGCAATATTACGAATTCACCTTGATGAAGGGCGCTAAGCCGCAAGCCATTTCGACGGTAGCGTTACAGTTGAAAAAGACGGATGCCAAACGCGGGAAATATACGCTGAATGTAACCGCCGACGACAAAACACTCGAGAAGAAAGATAGAACACAGAGTGAGCCGGTTCAGTTTTACAGCGGCCGCGATCATATGCTCTACGAATTGGTGGTGTGGACGGTAGAGAAGAAGAAAATCACAGGCTATTTGAGCACGCCAAAAAATGCTCCCGTGCCCATCACCGTCTCGCAGAGATAACGGCGCTCAAATAACAGCTACTAAGAGAGCGGCAGCAAGTAAAATACCCAGACAATGCTGCCGCCCAATCTTCACACCCTTCTTGAAATCTCGCTCCGCACGGGAGTGATCTATCTTCTCGTTCTAGGCGGCATCCGAATTAGTGGCAAGCGGGAGGTCGGGCAGATGACGCCGTTCGATCTCACGCTGCTGCTCCTGCTCTCGAACTCCGTCCAGAACGCAATGACCGGGCCGGATACTTCGCTTGCCGGCGGCGCCATAGCCGCAGCAACTCTCTTGATTTTGAATTACCTGGTAGCCGAAATGTCTGGAGGAAATCGCCGCTTCAGAAGGTACATTCAAGGAGAGCCAAGCTTGCTGGTGCACGATGGCGCAGTGAATGTCGCGCACATGGCGAAAGAACACGTCAGTATGGATGAACTGCAGCGGGCGCTCAGAGAACACGGCGTGAGTTCCTACAAAGAGGCAGCCCTGGCGGTTCTCGAGGTGGACGGCTCCATCAGCGTGCTCAAGTATGACGACATCGGAGCGAGCGCGTCGACCCATCTAAATCGGCGGCGACGGGGAATAAAAAAGCCGTAAGGCCGCGAGGCTGCCGGTCCCGGCCGCGGTTCGAATGCTCTTAGTCTCCGAATTTCTGAAGGTGCACAACGGAATCTACTTCGCCTTCAGCTTCTCGCGATCTTTCGACGCGTCCAGCGGACGAACCGGTTCCGTCATCCGCGCTGGGTCAAGAATTTCTTTGATCTGCTCATCGCTGAGCAGCTTCTTTGCGCGCGCAATCTCAATGATCGACTTGCCTGAAGCGACCGCCTCTTTGGCGATCTCAGCGGCTTTCGCATAGCCGATGTAAGGATTCAAGGCAGTCGCGAGCGACACCGTCGCTTGCACATAGAAATCGCAGCGATTCTTGTTAGCCGTAATTCCCTCAACGCACCGCTCCGTGAACTGGCGCAGGCAATTGGTCAGAATCGTCGTCGATTGTAAGACGTTGTAGGCCATGGTCGGCATCATCACATTCAATTCCAGTTGGCCCGCCTGCACCGCCATGGCAACCGCCACATCGTTGCCGACCACTTGAAAGCCAACCATCGCAAGCAGTTCAGGAATCACCGGATTTATTTTCCCCGGCATGATCGATGAGCCTGGCTGCAGCCCAGGTAAGTTAATCTCCGCAAATCCCGTGTTCGGACCGGACGACAGCAAGCGCAAGTCGTTCGATATCCGAATCACTTCGAGCCCCAGGTTGCGCAGCGCCGAAGAAACATTGGCCATGGCGAAGTTTGACTGCATGGCATAGCGCATGTCATCCACCGGGTTGAGGGCCTGTCCTGAGATGCGAGCCAGGTTCGCAATAGCCTTCTCTCGATAATCCGGATGCGTGTTGATGCCGGTGCCGACAGCGGAGCCGCCAAGGCCCAACTCCCGCAGCGAATCTGAAGCGGTGCGTAGAGCTTTGGCTGACCGGCGAATCGCTCCCGCAAAAGCGCTGAACTCCTGGCCAAGACGCATCGGGACGGCATCCTGCATGTGCGTGCGTCCCGACTTTAGAATGTCGTGGAATTCGTTACCCTTCTGGTCCAGGGCAGTGACGAGCGCGTCTAGTACCGGGTATGCCTTTTCCAATTCCAACAAGGCTGCCAGCCGCATGCTGGTAGGGAAGACGTCGTTCGTCGATTGCCCATAATTCACATGATCGTTCGGATGAACAACCGAATAGTCTCCAAGCTTTCCGCCAAGAATTTCGGCAGCGCGATTCGCTATCACCTCATTTGCATTCATGTGAAAGCTGACGCCCGCTCCGGCTTGGAAAACATCGACCAGGAACTGCTCGTTAAATTTGCCTTCTTGCACTTCGCGGGCCGCATGCATGACTGCTCTGGCTACTTTTTCATCGACGAGACCGAGCGAAAGGTTCGCTTCCGCCGCAGCTTCCTTGACCATGCCAATGGCGCGAATCAGCGAGGGATGCGCCCGCATACCGGAGATAGGGAAATTCTCGACCGCCCTCGCCGTTTGAATGCCGTAATAAACGTGCGCGGGAATTTCTTTCGTGCCGAGCGAATCTTTCTCCTGCCGCGTGGCGGAGTTGGGCTGCGTAAGAGACATCAGTATCTCCTCATTCGAAGCATCATTAAATTGACTTTACTGGAAGTGCTAAAACATCGTCTACGAGCCCGACTTCCTTCTGCACGAACGGCTCGGCATAGGCAACTCCGCCCAATGCCCCGTAAAAGCGCGCCATTGACTCCACGCGCGCACGAATTTCCTGCTGAGCTGGAAAAATTCCGCTGCCTGCGTGCTGGTCGCTGAACTGGCTCTTGTAGGCCATCAACGATTCGAAGCGCCGCTCAAACTGATCGGTGATATCGACCACGAATGTTGGTCGCACATCGCGATACAGACTGGCGTAAATAATTTTAAAAGGGCGATGCGCCGATCCTTCTACCGGCAATTTCGATAATCCAGATAGAAACGCCGCTTCATATCCCAAAATCGACGCCGTGTAGTGGTCGGGATGGCGGCCTTCCCAGTACGGCAAAATTAGAACCCGAGGGCGCTGTTCGCGAAGCACGCGCGCGACTTTCAGCCGGTTCTCCCAGCTGTTTTCGACGCGACCGTCGGGAATATCGAGGGCGTGTCGCCAGCTCACTTGCAAAATTCGCGCTGCGTCGGCCGCTTCGTTGGCTCGATCTTCCATGCTGCCACGTGTGCCCATCTCGCCGCGAGTCAGGTCGAGAATTCCCGTGCTGTGGCCGCGTTCCGCCATTTTGAGGAGGGTTCCCGCGCAGGTTTGTTCAACGTCATCACGATGCGCCGCAAGCGCCAGAATGTCGACAGGCATGAGCTGGTATTGTAGCGCCGCCCACTATAGGGCCGGTCGGGAGCAGGTCTTTAACGTTCCCGCAGCTGGGATGAGCGCAGGCGAGCGTAGCCGCCGAGCCCGTCGGCGCTATTGAATTCCTAAGCCGCTGGCTTCGTTGTTCTGCGATTGGCCAGCACAAACGCGATTCCGAACATGAAGAAGGCGAATAGTAGAAGCGTCAGCATCGACGACGTCAACGAGAATGTTACAGGAGCTTCCGGATACATCAGCGTCCGCAACGCTTCCACTCCATACGTCAAGGGATTCGCATACATCAATGCACGCATCCAGACGGATGCGCCCGAGAGAGGGAATAGCGCTCCCGAAAGCAGCCACAATGGAATGAGAAATAAATTGATGATGGCATGGAAAGCCTGGGTCGAATCCATAGGCCAGGCGATCGCGAAGCCGAGTGCGGTGAGTGCAAAGGATACTAAAAAAACCGCGAGGACGATCAGCCCGAAAGAAGCTAGCGTCATGTGCACGCCGACGAGCGGAGCGAAAACTAGAAAAATCAGTCCCTGCGCAGCGGCCAGCGTTGTCCCGCCCAGCACTTTGCCCAACACGATCGCAGCGCGCGGGACGGGAGCTACAAGAACGGAGAGCAGAAACCCTTCATTGCGATCTTCAATGACAGACATCATGGTGAAGATGGCGGTGAACAGTACGATCATCACCAAGGTTCCGGGATAAAAATAATTTAAATAATGTTGTTGGCCCGCGGCCCCGCCTGAGCGAAACGAAGTCCCAAAGCCCGAGCCGATCACAATCCAAAAAAGCAAAGGGGAGGCAATCACTCCGACGACCCGTGCCCGTTGGCGATAGAAGCGGACGATTTCCCGCCACCAGAGAGTGAAAGCGGGCAATGCGATTCCCGAAGACTTAGGGACGGTGGTGGTTGCCTGAAAGCCGGCGGCGCGAGTCGGGGTAGTGGGTGCGAGGGTCGTGGACATCCCAATCAGTTTAGCAGTGGCCGCGTCATTGGCCGAAGTTTGCCTCGGCAAATTTCCTATTCTGGAAGCGGACGGCCTTCGATGTTCCACGAGATGTGATAAACCGCACTATTCGTAGCCAACACGGCAGACTTGTCGGGGGCGAACGCAAGGCCCACTAATCCCTGGCCCGCGACTACGAGATTAGCCTTACCGTCAGGAGTGATTTTGACGATCCCGCGCCTGCCACCGAGCGAAGCCGCAACGTAAACATTGCCATCGATATCAAGCGCCAGCCCCTGAGGACGGCCAACGCCGCGGTAAAAGACGGAGACCGTTCCATGGGGATCGACCCGATAAACGCTGTCAAAGCTCGAAGTGCTTGGTCCGGAGACAAACATGTTGCCGTCGGGTCCAAATGCGAGGTGATAGGCGGACACACTCGGCTCCAGCATGGCGAAAACAAAGATCTGGCGGTCCCGCGCGATCTTAAAAATTGTTCCGCTACGGTCGCCGACATACAAATTCTCTTCAGCATCAAACGCGATACCCGTGGCAACGCCCATGCCTTGCGCATAGGGCGACATCGTTCCGTTGGGTGCCACCTGGTATACGGCTTCATCATGCCGCGACGAAACATACATCTGCCCTTCGCGATCAAAGGCGATTGCGCTCGCGTTCATCAGGTCGCTAAGAAAGGGTGTCACCTTGTAATTAATGTCAATTTTAAAAATCGATACCGGAACTTTCTGTCCGCGCGATCCGGAAAACGTTACGTACAGGTTGCCTTCCCGGTCGAGCGCAGGATTAGCGATGGGATGAAGATTGTCCGCCACAGGGACAGCAACTTTGACGGCGTGAGGATTGCTGCTGCTTCCGTTTGTGCCGACTACGATAGGCCCGGAGGTCGCTCCGTCCGGAACGCGGGCGATGACGAATTCGTCAGAACTGATGAGCACCGATCCCTCTACATCTCCGAAGCGGACGACGGGACGTTTCAGTTCTGGCGGCCTCAGGCTCTTACCAACGATTCGAACTTCACCGCCCGGTAGTGCGCAGTCAGGGCTCACCGCGTCGATATGCGGCTTTCCGTTGGCGGGTTTCTTTCCAAGAAGACGATCGGAAATGCTCATGAGTTTATCGGACGAAGAAGTAAACCTTATTGATCGACATTGATTAGCTATCGGCGCTACACCTTTAGAAGTCCAAAGTGCAGCAAGAGATGCATGATCAATAACGCGTATACTCCGGCCGCCAGGTCATCGACCACGATGCCCGTACCCCCCGGAAGCCTTTCCAGGCGGCGAATCGGGAACGGTTTCCACATGTCGAAGACACGGAAGAGTATAAAGCCCGCCAAAAACGATCTCCACCCGAGCGGGACGGCAATGAGCGAAACGAGTTGTCCTGCCACTTCATCGATCACAACAAACTGCGGATCTTTGGATCCGTAGGCTCGGGCGACTTTAGTTGCGGCGGGAATTCCGATAAGAGTTACGAAAGCGGCTGCGATCACGGTCCCCCAGATACGGGACCCTCCCGGAAGTCGAGAGCTGGCGAGGGCCCATAGAAGAGTCGTCGCAAGAGACCCCCACGTCCCCGGACCTAGCTTGAATCGTCCGATTCCGAAAAAAGTAGCCACTACCGTCGCCCACACAGGCGAGCGGGGCTGAAGCTCCTGACCGAAAGGCGGCGGGGCACCGGCGCTAGAGTCGTTAGTCGTATGAGGTCTCATTGCAGCGCAGGGCCATAAAGTCGATTTTCGAACCGCAATCTCGGCCGCTGTTCCTGCTCGCCTTGACCGAATCGTTTGAGAGTCAAATCTGAGAGTCGAACGTTAGAGTCAGATCTTTATTAGTTATCTTCTACGTCGAACTCCGAAATGGCTTCGTCGGCATCGCTGACCGGAGATGAAATCACGTAGCCACCCGTGGCCCATTTGCCTAGATCGATCAACCGGCAGCGGTCGCTGCAGAAAGGGAAGTCTGGGCCGGTGGTTTTTGCTACTTTTTTGCAGATGGGGCAGCGAAGTTTAATGGACTTTTGCGGCATGTTTTTCACGATCTTTGACGCGAACCGCGATTGCGGACCTGCTTTAGTGTATTAAATGATTTCCGCAACCAAGTCGTATTCGTGCGTCTCGGTAACTCGGCAGCGGTAAAACTCGCCCTCTTGAGGCTTTTTGTCTTCCGGAAAATCGTTCACAAATACTTTCCCGTCAATCTCCGGAGCATGCATAAAGGTTCGGCCTTCGAGCAGCAAATCCGATTCTGAGGAGATGCCTTCCATCAACAAATCGAATTCCTGCCCCACCAGCGATTTCTTTTTCGCCCTGCTTATCTTCTTCTGAATCGACATCAGCGATCTGCGACGGCTCTCGATCTCTCGCGCCGATAATTTATTGCCTTGCGCGAAGGCTCCGGCACCCTCCTGATCGGAATAGGCGAACGCACCCACCCAATCGAAAGATGCTTCTTTTACGAACTCGCACAACTCTCCAAACTCTTGCTCGGTCTCTCCGGGAAACCCGACGATAAACGAGGTCCGCAGCGTGACGCCGGGAATCACACGGCGCATCTTCTCGATGGACTGGAGAAAGACGTCTGGTCCGCCGCCACGTTTCATGCGTTTTAGAACGCCTGCGGAAGCGTGTTGCAGAGGAACGTCAATGTACGAGCAGATATTTTCATGGGCGGCGATTGTTTCGAGCAACCGGCCGGTAATTTTGTTGGGATAGGCGTAGAGGAATCGTATCCATCGCAGTTCTGAGATACCTGACAGTCTTTCCAGCAACAAAGCCAACCCATCTTTCAAGCCGAAATCTTCGCCGTAACAAGTCGTGTCTTGTCCAATCAAAGTGATTTCACGGATTCCCGACTGAGCCAAACGTTCGGCTTCCGCAATGACGGATTCGAATCGGCGCGACCGGAACTGCCCACGAAGCTGCGGGATTATGCAAAAGGTGCAGGGATGATCGCACCCTTCAGCAATCTTAATGTAGGCTGAGCGGCCAGGCGTGGTCAGAATTCTCGGGGTGTGCTCGTCGTAGAGATAATTGGGAAGGTCTGCGACAGCGCCATCCCAGGAATCGCGAGCGAACCGGCCTTGTTGTCTGCGGGCGTCCCCCTCCGGGCGCGAAGTCACCGGCTTAGACGCGACATTAGAAGTCAAAATATTGAAAGGGCTCGCTGTCGAAGCTCTCGGGGCAATTCCTGCCGCAGCCATGATTTTTTCTAACTCGCCCGTTCCAACCACGGCATCTACTTCTGGCATTTTGGTCAGGATTTCATCGTGGAAACGTTCTACCAGACACCCTGCAACGACGAGCCTCTTGGCTCTGCCACCGGTCTTGTGGCGTGCCATTTCGAGGATAGTGTCGATAGATTCCTGCTGCGCGCTCGCGATAAACGAGCACGTATTCACAACGATGACGTCAGCGTCCTCGGCGTTCGGCGTAAGTTCTGCGCCGCCCTGAGCCAGGATTCCCATCATCACCTCGCTGTCGACGAGATTTTTCGGGCACCCCAGGCTCACGAA
>JANYKL010000065.1 GCA_025361625.1 Acidobacteriaceae bacterium | reverse complement strand
GGGCACCCCAGGCTCACGAAACCGACCTTGGCAGGCGTTTTCAGCCCAGAAATCGCGGATGTATTTTCGTTAAACGGCACAGGTCATTCAATCTTCGCAGAACATCGGCGGGGGAAAGTGCATCTGTCAATTCTAACATCTGCAAAACGGCGTCTCGTGATCAGTTGATCCGGCGCGTGTTCCAACGAGGTTCCTGGTAAGCGTTATGTCTATAGAATTCGCCCAAGCCCATGCTAATCTTGTGGGAAATAACACCTTACGCCACAACACTCCGGAGGATCGATGGCGGCTAAGCGCCTCGCAGTTCTAATTGTGCTCGTACTTTTGTCGGCCAGCGGTTGGGCTCAGATCAATGATGTCGCGCTCACCGTCGGGAGAACGTTCATCAGTACGCAGACGGTACGGAGCACGGGCTTGCCGGTTCACTTCGGCAACGAGGAGACGGTCCAGTTCAATTACGGGCGATTACTATTGGCGCGCAGACTATTTAGCATTACCGCCGAACTTCCAATCGCTATTTCTCCTCGCGCGGATGTGAATTACTATTTCGGTACCACTCCTAAGGACATTGGCTCAATTTTCATAACTCCCTCCGCAAGAGTTAACATTTTTCCGACTGAGAGCGTGACACCCTGGGTCAGCTTGGGGGGAGGGTATGGCCATTTTCGTACTGCTTCGAGCACGCTCTACAACGGCGTCAATCCCGGATCGAGCAGCAATACGGCGGCCTTGCAGATAGGAATTGGATTGGATGTTTGGCCTTGGGAGCGCTGGGGCGCACGAGTTGAGGCTCGCGACTTTTATTCTGGCGTTCCCAACTTGAATGTTGAAACAAACCGCAGCCGCCAGCACAACTTTTACGTAGGAGTTGGAGTGATTCACCGCTTCTAAAATTTAATTTACGCTGGCATGCTCGTGATCTTTGGGAGAACATGCGTGTGAGGTTTCGCCCGCGAGATCTTTAAAAAGATCTGGCAGGCTCTTAGCATTTTCCGCTGAATTGCCGAATCGGGCCGACTCATAAGCTTTGGTGAAAGTTTCGACCTTCCGCTGAAGCACCGCTTCCTGAATCGAACTAACAAAATCAACCGGCGTCTGCGATGGTGTTTTGCGCCATCCGAGCCTACCCACCCGGACCACCATGCGTTCATACCAGAGAGCCGCCGCTTCGCGTGGAGCTCGCTCGGGATGCATTCCCAATTTCAGCTTTCGAATCCACGCCACCATGCTCCGGATCCTGGTCCCCGCGATCAAGGCCATGAATAAGGCGATGAGTCCAACCACGGAGCGCATGGGGAACGCAGACATATGTTGGTGCACGCGGCGAGCCGAACGCAACATAGCTTGATGCTGGCGCGCGACCCATCGCCTGGCGTCATCGAAAAAATGCCGACTGCCGACTGCTGCATCCCGGCCCAGCGCCCGTTGATGGCCAGCGTCGTAGTTGATGATCCACTCGCGCCAGAATGATGTTGCCGCGTCCAGATAAAGGCGCATGCGCGACCATCCGCTTCGGCTCGGCGAGCCACCAGCGGGAGTGGGATCGAAGCTGATCCAACCGGATCCCGGGAAGTAGGCCTCTACCCACGAGTGGGCGTCGCTGGCGCGCACAACATACTGGCCGGTAAGGTCGTTATATTCCCCGCCCCGAAATCCGGTGACGATCCGCGACGGAATATGCTGCGAACGCAACATGATCGCCATCGCGCTGGCGAAATATTCACAATGCCCCTTCTTTCTTTCAAACAAAAAATTTGCGACAGGATCCTGAGAGAAATTGCGCGGGAGTTCCAGCGTGTAGCCAAAGTGCGTGGATAAATAATGTTCCATGGCGAGCGCCTTGTCGAAATTGCTCGGAGACGCTCCGGCGATATCATCAGCCAACGTTTCAATTCGCGAATCGAGCGGCGGCAAGGCTAGGTATTTATCCATTCCATCCGGCACAGTATTTGCCGCGACCCGAAGCTCGTCAGCGTTGACTGCGGGGAGCAGGGATTCCGCCTCGTACTGGCTGACCGGGTGGTCTGTATCAATGTCGTAGACGCCTCCGCCCGCATCAACCGCGATCTGTCGAAAATTTCCGGTCATCCGCTGTGGTCGCTCGGCAAGAAAGAAAACGTTAGTGCCGAGCGGCTCCATCATGACGCGGTAATGAAGCGACTTTCCAGGCGCCACGCCTCGCTGCGGCGGAACTAAGTGATAGCTTCCGTCCAGTCCCGCTCGCAGGGCCGTTTGGGTGTACGAGTTTGCCCACACATGGCCGTCGAACGAGCTTAAAGCGACTCCGCGCCATTTAAGGTCATACGCGCCTTGTAAATCGTTTTCGATCTGAACATGCATGACGACAGCGCTCGATTGTTGGATCTGCCCGATACGCCCGAGTTGAACGCGATCGGTGAAGCCCGTCGAAACGTCGCTGGTCGGCGAATAGGCGCTCAGATATCGGGAAGAAACACGGGGCAGCAGAAAGAAGATCAGGAAACTGCCCGCGAGAATCATCATCATCAATGCGGGAGCGACTGCAAGTAATCCTTGCGCCATTCGACTGCTTGGTACCGCCGCCGACGGGTCAGCGATGTTTCTATCCGCAAGGCACGCCTGCTCGGTGACTGAATGCTGCATCTCCATGAGCACGAATGTGATGATCGCCACTAGCAAAAAAAGTGCGAACGAAAAAAGAAAGATAGTTCCAACCGTAAGGACCGCCGCCGACAAGACCATTAGGAACGCAAGCACTGCCAGGGCGTAGTGATCGCGAGTTTTTTGTAGGGAGAAAAGTCGCACCACCATCGTAAAGAGAACGAGGTGAACGCTAGCACCCAGAAAACTCCGGGAGACAAAAAAATAGTCGGCAAGATAAACGAAGATGTATATGAGGGTTAGCGAGTTCGTCCAGCGCTCGGGGATGACGAATTCGCGGCGAGCGATGAGTTGGTATCCACGAACCAGCAGCGCCGCTCCAACGATCAGCACGGCCGGCAAATCGATTCCGCTGGTTGACGCCAGGGCGCCAAACCCGGTTAGTACCAACACATAGAGCGATACGTTAAAATATCGGTCAATCGCCTTCGCAGTGGTGCTGCCGTCGCTTGTGGCAAGAATTTTCACGGTAACTTTCTATTGTTGGCGGAAAAGGGCCGAAAGGGAAGTGTCTCAGGTAACGTAGGACGCGAGGTCCCTCGGACTCACTCGTTCTTCTCTACAGTACGTCCGTTTACAATACCTCCCCATGGACTACCTTCTTAAAACGGAACCCTCGGTTTATTCCTTTGCCGACCTTGAGCGCGAAAAAAGCACAATCTGGGACGGTGTTACCAATCCAACAGCGGTGAAGCATCTACGCGCGATGAAGCCAGGGGACCATCTTGTCGTCTACCACACTGGCGACGAGAAGAGCGCCGTCGGAACCGCGTCGGTGGTCGCGATCGATGGGAGCGACACGAAGTCGCCGGAGGTCAAGATTAAGGTCGGTAAAGAGATCCGTAAGCCGAAGACACTGGCAGAGATCAAAGCGAATAAATTATTTGTCGAGTCGCCTCTGGTGCGGCAAGGCCGCTTGAGCGTAGTGCCTCTAACGGCGGCACAGCTGGCTTGGATTGTGAGCGACTAATTCAGGGGTGAACTACGCAAGCGGACGGGGCTAAGGCCGCAAAATTCGTTCGGGACAGCCCGATTCGGGGCAGGCGTAGGTTACGTGATTACGCTGCCGATCATGACTAACTATGAACATCGGGCGACCGTGGCGGTCGCAGTTAGGTTGGTTAGGCGTCAATACGGGTGCATCTCCTCGTTTCGGCGTAATGTAGCCGACGCGTTCGCCAAAGCAGCGGTGGCAGAATTTATCAGTACAACGAAAAAATTCGACAGAGTAGTCGGAATTATAGGGAGCAAGTGCGGGCTCCATGGTGCGGAAATGCTGATCACACAAGGGTAAGATGTCCATCCGCATGCGAAAGCGAGTTTAGCATCTGAGCAGTTGCCAACAGCCTGGGGGCCCATCAGAATCAACACCGGCTTCGATTCAGCGCGGCCTATAGCAAGGCCTTCCGCAACTCGCGCCGCAAAATTTTTCCCGACGGTGTTCGCGGTACTTGATTTACAAAGTGAATCTCGCGCGGCTGCTTGTGTCGAGAAAGTCGTTCGGCTACGAAATTTCTAAGTTCCTGGTCGAGCGCAGGCGACCCGGCATAATTGTCGCGGAGCACAATGAAGGCACAGGGAATTTCTCCGGCCGCAACATCCGGTTTCGCAACCACGCCGCAATCGCGAACCGCCGGATGTTCGAGCAGCACAGCCTCCACCTCCGCAGGCGCCACCGGAAACCCCTTGTACTTGATCATTTCTTTGCTGCGATCGAGCACATAAAAAAAACCTTCATCATCGCGCCGCACAATGTCGCCGGAAAAATACCAGCCATCGCGCAACACTGCAGCCGTTGCCTCGGGCTCCTTCCAGTAGCCGACCATGAATTGCGGGCCGCGCATCACCAGTTCTCCTGATTCGCCTGGCAAGACTTCGTTGCCTTCTGCGTCAAGAATTCTGCATTCGGTCATGGCAAGCGGTCGCCCGATTGAAGCTGGTCGATTCATCTCGGGCGGCTCACAAAATCCGACGTGAGTGACTGGCGACGCTTCCGTCATGCCGTAGCCCTGGTTGACGGCAATTCCGGTGAGCTCGGTCAGTCTCCGCGCGAGTTCGGGAGCGAGCGGGGCAGCCCCGCTTTTAATCCAGCGAATGCGATGTTCTTTGGGAAAAGTACCCTCCTCCGCCGACTGACACATGGCGTTAATAGCCGGAGGAACGACCGGCATCATGGTCACACCCTCTTGAGTAATCAGCGAGCACAACTTTACTATATCAAAGCGCGGCATGAGCACGAGGGTTGACCCGAGGGTCAGCGAAAGCGTGAGAGCCACCGTCAAACCATAAATGTGGTAGAGCGGCAGGAAGCAGAGCATCACGTCGCTCGCGATTAGGGACGCGGCGTTCGGTCCCAGAACTTGATACACATTCGCGACCAGATTGTAGTGCGACAGCATCACTCCCTTGGGCATGCCGGTCGTGCCGCTCGAGTACGGAAGAGCAGCGAGCAACTTTTGCGGATCATTTGCAGATTGGGGAAGCGTTGCCGAGTTGAATCGAAGTAACCCCGAAAAATCCTCGCAACTCGTGCCCCTCGTGCGCGTGGTATATACACGGCGCAAAGGAAGCCCCGAAAGATTTACGTTGTCTAAGAGCGGAGCGTCGGTGATGAGAAAGGTTGCTCCGGAATTTTCCAGTTGATAGCGAATCTCCCGTTCTCGATAGGACGGATTGAGAAGGGTTGGAACTGCTCCAGCCAAGGTTGCGGCGTGATAAGTGACTGCAAACTCCCAGGAGTTAGGAAGTAGAATCGCAATGATTTCCCCGGGGCGCAGGCCAGCCGATACAAGGCCACGGGCAAGGGATTCAACCAGCGTGCCGTATTCACCAAAACTGATGCGGCGCCCGCACGACGCATCGACCAGAGCAGTCTTCCCGGAAAATTCCACACAACTTCGCAAAACAATGTCATGAACGTTGAGGCCCGAGGGGTCTGCGTAGAGATGGGTGCGAAGCATCGGCGCTGATTGTAAATGCATTGTGAAGAAGTGAGAAGCGAAGCAAGGCGAGACGGCATTGTAAAGAGCAAACCGTCCAGCGACGCTGACCGCCGCTGAGCACAACGAAGTACTAGACGGAAAATTCAAATCAGAGATTCGCTCAGCAATTTCAAGTAAAGAAGTGCCCGCCCTTGCCGTTTTGAACCGTTATGCCGCTTGACTTTCACTCAAGCGTGTAACTTCCGCAAAAATTCCTGTTCATCCATGCGGTACTTGAAGGCTTTCCGACCATTGATGAAGACCACGGGGACCTCGTCACCGTACAGCCGCCGCGTTTCAAGATCGCAATCAACATCAACTTCACGCCAAGTGAAACCCCCACGCTTGTGGAGCTTGGCCAGGCTCTCCTTAACTATTTCGCAGAGATGACATCCCTTGCGGGAATAAACGATGACCTCTCCGACCTGTGTCATGCCGCGGAGTGTAACAGTAACGTTTTCCCCCCACAATCCGAAACGCATTACATGTAATCCGCGACTGGCTCTATATCGAACAGACAAAAACGAAGCGTAGAATCTCGAAATGCCAAAGTCCCGTGACCTCAACGATCAACTTGAGCTTTCCGGCAAAACATTCGTTATCACCGGAGGCGCGAAACGCTTGGGGTGTGCCATCGCCATCGCTGCCGCAAAGAAGGGTGCAGACGTCGCCTTTACCTATCTCAATTCCCAGCGCGAGGCACAGCGCTTGGTGGAAGAATTGTCAGACTGCGGCGTTCAGGCGCTCGCCTTGCGCACCGATGTCACGGACGAGCGCAGCGTGCGCGAGATGGTAAAGGAAGTCGCCGCAGAGTTCGGCAAGATTGACGTCCTCGTCAACAACGCCGCAAATTACGAGACCGTCGATTTCGCGAACCTGACAGTCGCGCAATGGGACGCCATCTTCGCTTCGAATACGCGCGGACCCTTTCTCGTATCGCGCGAAGCTCTCCCTTACCTGAAAAAGCAGCGCGGCCGAATCATCAACATGGGCTCGCTCGGGGGCCTTCGCCCCTGGCCAACGCACGCGCATTACTGTTCTTCAAAAGCGGCGCTGCACATGCTTACTGAAGTGATGGCAAAAGCACTGGCTCCCGCGATCGCGGTCAATACCGTGGCTCCCGGAATGATCGGACTAGCAGAAAAGTCCACCGCTTTTATGAAGAAAATGTCCAAGCAGACGCCCATGCGACGCAACGGTTCGGCCGCCGACATTGTGTCTGCCGTCTTGTTCTTCGCCACTGCCCCACATTTCATCACCGGGCAATTGCTGGCTGTCGACGGCGGCCTGGGCCTCTAGCCCGGCTGGTCAGACATCGCCAGGCAAACACATCCTTATCTAGACAAGAAAGAAATCAGCACTACGCCAACGCCAGGAACTATTCGTTTAGTTTGGAGTATCTTCTTCGAAGTTGACTCTACCCTTGACTCGAACTATAACTCGACGTGTGACGCGATCGCACCTGAAGCCGTGCTGGTTTTGGCCCCTTCTCTTAATAGTCGCATCCTTCACCACGAATTTTGCCCAAGCCCAAGACCGCCCCGAAGAGGGCGGTCGCGAACTCCAGGTTTGGACGGGAGGCGGCCACTCGGTAGCGGGCGGCACACAGAACACCAGCGTGTGGAACGCGGGCGTCCGCTACGGTTGGATCCTGACGGCTCCGCACGGCCCCTCTTTTTTGAACGGCCGCTTCGAAGTAGCGCTCGAGGCAGTGCCCGCCTTCGCTGTTTTTCAGCCAGCGAACACGGCCTTCGGCGCGGGAGTCAATCCCGTCGTTTTCAAATGGCTCTTTGCTTCGCGCGGGCACCTTGCTCCCTACCTCGAACTAAATGGGGGAACTCTTTTTACAACGCACGAAGTTCCAAGCGGCACATCAACCATCAATTTCACCAGTGGGGCTGCGCTCGGCGCTCACTTTCTAGGTGAGCGAGCGTGGTCCCTCGATCTGCGCTACGTGCACATTTCCAATGCGGGATTGACCGTGCCGAATCCTGGCGTGAACACAATTCAGGTGCGGCTTGGGTTAGGAAAGTTTTTTGTGAAGAAATGAGCGCTGCGCGTTATCAACGGTTCTGAATTATCTGATCACATCGCCTAGCCCCAACGTTGAGCTACTGAACAATCAGCGTCACAACCGCACTTTGCGACGTCCCATCCGAGGGAGCGGCCGTCACTGTGATCTGTGAAGATCCAAGCGCTGTGGCCGGAGAAATGGTGACGAACGACGAGGCCGGGACCGAGGTGAGCGTCGAGGTTGCCTGTACGGTTACAGTTGAAGGGTTCGGAACGAGCGCGGGACTCGTAAAAAGTCCGGTTGAATCGATGGCGCCACTACCGCTTCCGCCTTGCACGCTCCACGTGACAGCCTGATTCGTGCTTCCGCTAACGGTGGCTGCAAATTGTTGTTGCTTCACAATTGCCGGCCAAGCGTTCCCCGCCTCATTCGCAAACAGGGTCGCCAAGCCGGGATTGACAGTTACGGTCACGGTTGGCGGCGGTGGCGTCGTGCTCGAGCTGCCGGCCAAGCCGCCACACGACACTTCTGACATGGATCCGAGCGTCAGGAAAATTCCCAACAACCCAGCGCCGAGCTGCTGTTTCTTGTTTCGTCCTGAAAATACGACGATTCCGGCGGCGAAGGCACACCCAAAAGCGAATAGCGACAAAATTGTGGACTCAAACCCGGTCCGGGGGAAACGGGTATTGCTGGGCGTCGAGACGGAATTGTCACTGAGTTGCGAGCGTATGCCGAAATTAGGACCGGCGGTTGAGATCGAAAGCGTGACGCTTCTTGCGGCGGCCCCAGTCTGAATGGAAGGTGGACTAAATACGCAACTGGTCAACGCAGGCAAGTTGCTGCAAGCAAAATTTATTGGCGATGTGAACGTTAGTCCGCCCACAGGAGCCGCCGAGAAAGTATAGCTTGCAACTTGACCGGCTAACACCGATACGGAGGAATTGCCCGTATTCATCCACGTAACGTTTTCTCCAATGCCTGTGACCGAAAGTGTTTCGGTAGGCGTGGCACGAGTGATCGTTCCGTCGGTCCCTTGAATTGTGAAGTTGAAAGTTGCGGCGGTGGCGTTGCCAAGCGTGACCGTGAATGGAGAGCCCAGGCCCGTGGGGGAAATCGTTCGAGGATTGGCGCTGCACGTGGCCGGAGCGCCAGCGGAGCACGACAGCGTAACCAAGCCGCTATAGCCATCGATTGATGTCAGGGTTCCGCTCCAACTCCCATTCTGATTGATTGCCGTCGTCGACGGGGAGGGTGTGACAGCAATGGCAAAGTCTGGAAACGGTGGGGTAACCGTCAGCCCAAAAGTCTGTAATTTTGCCGATGGCGCGCCAGCAGACGTCGCGGCTACCGTAACCATCGTGGGGCCTCCCGTGGCGATGCCAGTCGATCCCGATACGATCAGCGAGACAAGGACTGAATTTGAGGCCGTAGGATTGACCGTGCTTGACGGCGAAAACGAACACGATGCTCCGCTTGGCAATCCCGACGAACAGGTCAGTGTAACGCTACCCGAGAAACTGCCGGCGGCTGTGACCTGAAACGTGCTTGCCGCCGACATTCCGCCTTGTGATACCACAATCGAATTCGGACTTGGTGCGGTCAAGGCGAAGTCCACGACGTGGAGCGCGAGAGAGACATCGTGCTTGAGAGCGCTAGAGTCGGTACCTGAGGCATGCGCCGTGAAAGTGTAGTCGCCGACCATTCCGCTGGCATTGACGGTATAAGGCACACTGGAGCTCGCGGCCAGGTTTGCCTGGCTCGGAACCAACAAGCAGGTTGTTAACGCCGGAACTTCATTGGCACACGTTAAGTTGACCGTGCTCGCATAATTAGCCTCGGCTGCCAAAGCGCCATTGAAAATTGCACTCTGTCCCGCAAAAACTGTTTTCGAAGAATTCGAGATTGCGTTGCTGTAGTTAGGGGAGAGCGGGAAAGTCCAGACGCCTCGTCCGTACGTGGAAGCCACTAAACTTTTCGTGCCCGCGCCGTCATTAAAAATTCTCAACGCTGATACGGGAGCATTGGGCAAAAAGCCGGATGTGGTGGATCCCGGCGCCGGCCCGATCTCCGTCCAACTTGGGCCCAAGGTTGGGCTGACAAACACGCCTACGTCGTTCCCCGCATAAACCAGGCCGGTCGCCGAATCGACAAGCAAAGCGTTAACAGGAGCATTGGGTATCGCGGTAGCCCCGGCACCCGTCCAATCTGCCCAGCTTCCACCCGCGGTTGACGTCTTCCAAAGGTGTGACGTCGGATGCGACAAAGTGCTGAAACCCATGATGCCAACGTAGGCGGTGTTACCGCTGACGTCGGAAGAATCAAGGGCAACGGCTCCAAGCGCGTACCCAGCCGGATTTATGGGTCCCGTGACGTTCCCCATTTTTTTGACGCCAGCATTTGTCGTGACCCAAATTTCGCCTCCTGGAATACCCGCTAGCGGACCAAATCCATTGGTTGTGGCATAAACGACCGAAGAGTGGTTAGCGAACACCGGGCCGCCGGCGGCAAGCGCAGTCACTAAATTAGTTTCACTTCCGGTGCAAACACCGGTCCCGAGGGTTTCGAAATCGTCGCTCAATTCCAGCGGAGCCGTCCCAGATGTACTAACACGCCAGACTCGGCAAGTACCTACCAGAAGTTCGCTGCCATTTTTCGGATCAAGAATGTACGGGGTGTAAAAGCCCCCTTGGTCTCCTCCGAGCGTAGAAGAACCGATCAACGGGCTAAAGTCCGTATCATTACAAGCCGCTCCCGCCTCGCATTTGAGAATGTTGAGGTAGGGATTCGCGGCAAACCACTGGTTCGTGCTCGAAGGATTAATGGCATTGAACCCGCCATCGCCGCCGAGCGCATTCTGCCAGGTGGCGCTGCTTGTTGCGGTCGAAGTCTTCGGCGAACCATTATCCTGCGTGCCGCCGAGCAGAATGTCCGGATTGGTCGGATGAACTGAAATCGATACGAACTCTGTCATGGACCCCAGCGTTTGGCTTAAGCTGTCGAATTGATTGGCTCCGAAGCAGTTTCCCGAGGGCAGCCCGGCGTAGCCGTCTAGCGTCCTGCTCACTCCGCCATCATGCGCGAAATATCCCATCGCCTTGCCGTTCGCCACCATGAACGCAATCCCGTGCTGGTCGGGATGGACGTGCGCGGGCTCTCCAAGTGGCCCGGGATTGCAACCATAGACATGGGTCAGGTTGATCCAGTCGCCTTGCAGGCAAACCGTGCCACCAGCGATGGTGCACTTGTAGAGGTTGACGGCTCCTGCATACAAATCAGTGGCGGTACCAGACGAGACAGCCGCGAGAGCGAGATTGTAGTAACTCTGTTCGACTCCGCAACCGCTGTCGCTCGGTCCGAAGGCGCTGTCGCCGCAGTTCGTGATTCCGTTGTCCAGGATCTGCGTCCAACTCGTCCCGCCGTTAAGCGACCGCCAGATGCCTTCGTCTGCCGGCTGTTGATTGCCATCCACGTCGGGCTGGAGATCGACGATCCACGCATACATCTCATTTCGCTCCGGCACCAGCGCAAATTCTCCGCGGTAGATCAAACAGGACGAGCTGTTTGATCCGGCAGGGCAATTTGCCGATGCGAGACCTGAAGTCGGCTGTAGCGAACGGGTGAAATGTTGGCCGTCCGCCGAGGAGTAGAGTCCATGGCGGCGAACGAAGGCGTAGAAAGTTCCAAGTGCTCCTTGGCTGGGGTTGTAGACGACTGAAGTCGCCGACGCGGCAACAGCGCCGTCGGAGAGTATTGCGCAACTCCATGTAAGGCCGGCGTCGGCCGAAAAATAGAGCCCGCGAGCGCTCGAATTGCCGTCCTCTTCCAGGCCAAGCTCCAGCCCATTGTTTCCGGCGGTCGCGGCTACAACTAGGTTAGGGTTTGCGGTGCTGAATGCGATCTTGCTAAATCCGACTCCGACAAAAGTGGTATCTGGAGGTTGAGACGATCCGATGCCCTCGATTTGTTTCCATGTTGAACCGCCATCGGACGAACGCAGTATTCCCAGTCCATAGTAAGAGTCTCCGGAACTGTTCGTCTCTCCCGTTCCCACTAATATGACGTTGCTCGGGCTTCCCGCGGCTACTGGTTGCAGAGCGATGGCACCCACCGCCAGCGAGGGTTGATCGTCGATTAAGGGCGTCCATGTGACGGAGCCTGGCAGTTGACTTAAGCTTCCTGCGTTAGCTGATCGCCATACTCCCCCATAAGCTCCGCCGACGAGGAAGGTGTTCCCGGTTGAGTCCGCTGGACCGATTACGACCGAAGAGGCGCGGCCTGAGACCCAGTTGTAGTCCTGCATTCCTGAGCCGGTTGCGTCTGAGGCTAGCGGTGCAGGACCGATCGGGGTCCAAAATGCCGGGCTAGAAGAAGAGTCACTGCTGCCAAATGACCCCGATTTAAATGCTGCAGCGCGAACCGCACGCATCCTCAATTTGCTTCTGTAAGCTGCTAATCGAAGTTCGGCAGCGGACCCCGAGGCCACCTGTCTACCACGGCGAGTCCAGTTCGATTCGAGGTTGTCGCGACGGTAAGGCGGATTTACTTCGCGTTCACGGCTCAACCGAGCCGCAGGCGACTGGGAAAAAGCTGACATCCCCGCTCCACTTAAGAGCAGCAGCCACGCAAAGATCAAAGTGAAATGCAGTCTGGAAATTCTGGTTCCGGTTTTGATGACGATCAACTCCCGCACATTGCGCGCACTACAGTCTCGACAATTTCTGGCAGATTTAAATGTCCTCGAAAGGTGAACCCCCATTGGTGGACAGATTTCAAAATGATTTTGATACCGAGCTTAGAACCTTGTCCGCTTGGTATCCGATATACTATTCACGTATGTCCGTCATCAAGAACATCGGAGCCATCGCCCACGGGATGGGCATTACTTTTCGGGAAATGTTTCAGCCCACCATCGTTGAGAACTATCCTGACGGCCCCGGCCCCACGAAAGGCGCAAAATTTCAGGAGCGCTTTCGCGGCATGCACGTCCTGCAGCGCGATGAGAACGGGTTGGAGAAATGCGTTGCCTGCTTTTTGTGTGCGGCGGCCTGCCCTGCAAATTGCATTTATATCGAGGCGGCCGAGAACACAGCAGAAAAGCGAGTCTCAGGGGCGGAGCGCTACGCGCAGGTTTATAACATCGACTACAACCGCTGCATCTTTTGCGGATATTGCGTCGAAGCGTGCCCGACCGACGCGATCACCCACGGCCACGGGTTTGAGCTGGCAACTTTCAATGCCGGCAGTCTCGTCTACCGCAAAGAACAGATGCTGGCGCCGGCCCCGGCTCACATGGGAGCCAATCAGGTGTTCGCGCAATCAGAACTGGATGCGGGATTGAAACAAAGCTAGACCGATTCGAATTGCGCCGAACGCCGGTCCCGCGAGGACCGGCGTTGTTGTATGTGGACTTTAAGTTTGCCATTGAATTACCTGTAGAGTTGAACTTGAAACGGGGCAAGCCAGGTTTTTAACAAATAAAATGTCGGAATTCCTTCAGGCCGTGAAGCAGCGCGTCGTGATCTACGACGGCGCGATGGGGACCAACATCCAGAAGCGCAACCCTACCCTGGACGATTACTGGGGCAAGGAAAATTGCAGCGAGGTTCTGGTCTTGAGCCGCCCCGATATCATTCGCGATATTCACGCGGATTTCTTTCGCGTGGGCTGCGACATCGTGGAGACAAACACCTTCGGTGGAACCAGCCTGGTGCTCGCCGAGTTTGAACTTCGCGACAAGGTCCACGAGATCAATTTGAAAGCGGCGCAACTCGCACGCGAAGTCGCCGCCCAGTTTTCGACAAGCGATCGGCCGCGTTTTGTCGCTGGATCGATGGGCCCGACCACCAAGTTGCCCTCGCTCGGTCACATCGGCTGGGATGCGATGGAGGCGTCGTATATAGAGCAGGCGCTTGCTCTGATCGAAGGCGGCGTTGACGTCATGCTGATCGAAACCTGTCAGGACCTGCTGCAGGCAAAGATTGCAACCGTCGCCGTCCTCGAAGCCATGCGTCAGGCAGGGAAGCGCTTGCCGCTTCAGGTTCAGGTGACGCTGCAGGACTCTGGCACGATGCTTTTGGGAACCGAAATCGGTGCAGCGCTGACCGCCCTCGAACCCTACGACATCGACATCATTGGCCTGAATTGTGCGACCGGTCCGGCGGAGATGAATGAGGCCGTGCGCTATCTCGGACTGAACTCGACCAAACACATCTCGGTTCTTCCGAACGCGGGCATGCCGCAAAACGTTGGCGGCCAGGCGGTCTACAAACTAGCACCGAAAGAACTGGCTGAGTTCCACAAGCATTTTGTCAAAGACTACGGAGTTCGAGTCGTGGGTGGATGCTGCGGCACAACGCCTGAGCATCTTCAGGCTGTGGTCGACGCGGTGACTGGAGTTGAGCCGGCACAGCGTGATGTGAAGCCGGTAGGCGCGGCATCGAGCGCTTACACTTCTGTACCGCTCGATCTGGAACCCAAACCTTTAATTGTTGCGGAGGAGATGAACACCACTACACGCGTCGAGCACTTTCGCAAACTGGTTCAAGCGAAGAAATACGACGACATTCTGACGCTGGCAAAGAAATTGGCAAACGAAGGCTCGCACATGCTCGACCTCTGCTGCGCCATCGTCGGCGAGGACGAGAAAGGATACATCTCGGCGATCCTTGAAAAGATCGCGACCCGCGTTCCGGCGCCGATTCTGATCGACAGTACTGAAGCGGATGTTGTCGAAGAAGCTTTAAAGCGCATACCCGGCAAGGCCATCATCAACTCGATCAACCTTGAAGACGGCGAGAAGCGAACCTCCAAAGTTTTACCGATGGCGAAGCGCTACGGCGCAGGTGTGATTGCCCTAACCATTGACGAAGAGGGAATGGCGCTCACCGCCGACCGAAAAGTTGCGATCGCACACCGTATCTTCGAATTGGCGACGAAGAAATACGGCATTCGTCCCGTAGATCTGCTTTTCGATACCCTGACGCTTCCGATTTCAACCGGCCAGGAGGAATATCGCTCGGCCGGGATGGAGACACTGAAAGCGGTCAAGCGCATCCACGACGAACTGCCGGAAGTGAAGACGGTTCTCGGCGTAAGCAACATCAGCTTCGGCCTTGATGCCTATCCGCGTCGGGTTCTCAACTCGGTATTCCTCCATGAGGCGGTCGAGAATGGCCTTGATGTGGCTATCGTTAATTACACAAAAATCTATCCGCTCTACAAAATCCCTCAGGAAGAAGTCGAATTAGCGCGCAAGTTGATCCATCAGGACCGCTCAAACGGCGACCCGCTCCAGCTTTACATGCAGCACTTCGCCGGAACGAAAGGGAAGGCCCAGGCGCAGACAACAGCGCACGTTGAGACTCTCGCCATCGAAGACAAGCTCAAGTACGCCATCATCAATGGAGAAAAATCGGTTGGCGAAGGCAGCAATAAAAAAACTCTGGAAGATTTATTGGAAGTAGCGCTGGCTGCCTACACTCCGCTCGATCTCATCAATACCGTCCTGCTGGATGGTATGAAAACTGTTGGTGACCTGTTCGGCGCGCGCAAGATGCAGCTTCCCTCCGTGCTTGATTCCGCCGGAGTAATGAAGGCTGCCGTTGCTTACCTCGAGCCGAAGATGGAGAAAAAATCTGGCTCGCAGCAGAAAGGAACCATCATTCTTGCGACCGTAAAGGGCGACGTGCATGACATCGGAAAAAATCTCGTCGACATCATCCTTGCAAACAATGGCTATAAGGTTGTGAACCTCGGCATCAAGCAACCGGGCGACGTCATTATTCGTTCTGCTCAAGAACACAAGGCCGATGCGATTGGTCTCAGCGGGCTGCTGGTGAAGTCGACGCTCGAGATGAAGTACGTCATTCAAGAACTGGAGCGCCAGAAACTCGACTATCCGGTAATCTGCGGCGGCGCTGCTCTTACCCGCAAATATGTCGAAGATGACCTGCGCCGCGAATATTCGAATGCCGTGTTTTATGGAGAAGACGCATTCGGCGGACTCCACGTGATGGAGGATCTGGTCTCCGAAGGTGGCAAGCGCGACCAGCGCTTGAAAGACGGCCGAACCATAAAGGAATACGTCAAAGCCATCGCCGTCGACGAAGAATTAGGCCCGGTATTTTCGGAGCGTAGTGCGGTCGTCACTGACGCCCCCAACATTCCTACCCCCCGATTCTGGGGAGTCCGGGTGGTGAAAGATTACGATCTGCATGAAGTTTTTAATTACATCAACGACACCGCTCTGTTCAAAAACCAGTGGCAATTGAAGACCGCTTCACAAGAAGATTATGCGCGCCTGGTACAAGAAAAATATCGGCCCATAAAAAAGAAATTGGAAGAGGACGTGATCGCGGCTGGATGGTTCGAACCCAAGGTGGTTTACGGATATTTCCCCGCCCAGGCGGAGGGCAACGACGTGGTCCTTTACGATCCGTGCAAATGTGCTGACGGCAACTGTGGAGGCACCCAGTGTGACGGCCGGCAACCCGGGCCGCCCCAGGCCAGTGACGCTCAGCGGCAGCCATCGAAGGAACTACTGCGCTTCACCTTCCCCCGCCAGCGCGAAGGGCGTCGCCTCTGCATCTCCGACTTCTTCGCTCCGCGTTCATCCGGGAAAATGGACGTTATCGGAATGTCCCTGGTGACAATCGGGCCAAAAGCTTCAATCGAGACCCAACGCCTATTCGAAGCCGGAGAATACACACGGTATCTCTACCTCCATGGCCTGAGCGTCGAGACGGCGGAGGCACTCGCGGAACTGCATCACAAGAAAATGCGCGAGGAGCTAGGGATCGCGGGAGAAGATTCTCCAAACACGCGTGATCTTTTCCATCAAAAATATCGTGGATCGCGCTACTCGTTCGGATACCCAGCCTGCCCACATCTGGAAGACCAAACCAAGCTATTCGAACTTCTACATCCGGAAGAGAACGTTGGCGTTCGACTCACTTCGGGATTTTTGCTTGAACCGGAGCAAAGCACGTCTGCCCTCGTGGTGCATCACCCGGCAGCAAAATATTTTATGGTCTAACCCGTGTGGTTTCATCGCGAATCGGGGTTGCGGAAGGGCTTTCTCCCTTCGAAAATCAAAAATTCATCGAAACCGGTACGCCAGGACAAAAGAGTGTGTAATAACAGACGATGTTTTGAATGAGATAGGCGTACATTGAATTGTCTCATTTAGCAACAATTACCGCCGCGCCTCGGCGACAGCACTGAGCGAAATCAGACGATTTTTCGCTGTGCAAAGGAGCCGTCATGGTTGATAAGGCGCGTGTCGTACAACTATCTCGTACGTCTGTAGTATCCGAACTTTCTCTGGAATTGCCCGGATCTCAGGTGCACGACGGCGATGGAAACACCATTCACAATAAGCTTTTGTTAGGGCTGCCTCCCAAAGAAGCTCAGATGTTGCATCCAAAGTTGGAATTCGTGCGCTTGAAAGTCCATCATGTGCTGCACGAGCCGGGCGATAGCTTGAAGTCGGCTTACTTTCCCAACAGCGGTTTGGTCTCGATTCTGAGCGTGTTTCCAGACGGAAAATGCGTCGAAGTAGGGCTAGTCGGTAAGGAAGGCTTCGTTGGCCTGCCATTGGTTGCTGGCTTCCGTACGGCGAACACACGAGCCATTATTCAAATCGAGGCTTCCGCCTTCAGGATTGATGCGGACGTCCTCACAACAATGTTGCTACAGAATAGAGCGCTCGACCGTCGCCTGCAGCAGTTCTCGCAGACACTGGCCATGGAAGTCACACAAGTAGCCGCGTGCAACCGTCTCCACGAGGTAAACGAGCGTCTGGCGCGCTGGCTCTTGATGAGCGCGGATCGGGTCGAGTCGAATTATGTTCCGCTGACCCAGGAGTTTTTAGCGAACATGCTGGGGACTCGACGCTCAAGCGTAACGGTCGCAGCCGGAATGCTTGAAACCGCCGGTCTTATCAAAAATTCGCGCGGCAGGGTCGATATCCTCGATCGCACGCGACTGGAAAAGGCTGCGTGCGAGTGCTACCAGATGATGCGCGACCAGCTTGCTCAATGGCAGAGCGAATCGTCGCAGCCATGAAATAGTCCGTTTTGCGACTCACTGGACGACATCGTACTCAAGCGAGCATAGAGACGGGCGACTCCGCAGCCACCGTCGTTCCACTCAAAGCATTCAATGGCTGAGTTTGCGCAACGGAGTAGGCCAGCTGTGCCGACGCTTGCTGAGCCGAAGACAAGTCGTCAGCAGCGAGCGCCTTTCCGATTTGCGTTAACAGCGAAGTCTGCAACGCGGCATTGCCGCTATCGCTCATCAAAGTGCCCGAAGAGCCTGAAGCGCTAAAACTTCCAAGGTGATGCCGCAGGTGGTTCGTTGCCGCTGAGTTGCCGGGGGTAGGATCTTGCCTGAGGCCGGAAGACGACTGCGACAACGGCTGTGACGGAGCGCCGATGGCTGCGCTGACTCCCGATGTGAACAGGCGAAGAACTTGAGAAACGGAATTGCCTTTGGTCGACTGAGCCGTCTGGCTCGGCGCAGCCTTCGAGGCCGAATAGTTCGTGCCCGTAGCGAAAGCTTTCTGCACCGCCGCAAAAGATGATTGCGCTGCGTCTAAATCTCCTGACTGTAAATCCTGCTTAAGATGCTGGAGCCCTTGTTTCGTGGCGCTCGATCCGCCTAGGTGAAGGGCACCTATACTGCTTAAAATTCCTGCGACTGACATCGTTACACCCCTTTCCGGACAATCACGCCCAACCCGCATCATCCTAGGATGACCAGTAAGCGTTAAGCACGAGTGCTTCCAATTCGATCCGAGCTGAAGCCGTATTGCTTTCAAGCAACTTTCGAGCTGTACGACGACGTTCACTGGCGGACCGGCAATTTTTGCCGCGTCTTTAAAGGCAAACTTTGCTGTCCTGGCGCTCGTATACGGCCTTCACCGTTGGCTTTGCCAAGAGCCGTCTTTCCCACATGGTGAAACCTGCAAAAGAATTAGTACACTTATCCGCATGGCACGAAAATTCAAAGACTTAACGGAGCGTGAAATCCTGGCGCTGGCAGTGACCCTAGAAGAAGAAGATGGCCGGATTTTCGCCGATTTCGCCGAAGGTTTGCGCGAGACCTATCCTGCCACGGCACAGTTATTCGACGACATGAGGGCGGAGGAGTTTGAACATCGCAACATGCTGATCGAAACCTACCGTTCCAGATTCGGAGAACACATCCCGTTGATCCGCCGCGACGATGTAAAAGGATTCGCGCCGCGACGGCCCTATTGGTTCTCGCGACCCCTGAAGATCGCCGACGTGCGACGGCAAGCTGAGCTGATGGAACTCGAGACGCGCCAGTTCTACCAGAAAGCTATCGAGCAGGTCACGGACGCCGGGATTAGAAAGTTACTTGGAGAACTCGAAGAAATCGAACGCAAACACCAGGTCACCGCCGGCGCGATGCAGGAGAACATGCCGCAGAACGTGAAAAAAAACGAAGACGAAGCCCAGCGCCGCCTCTTCGTCCTGCAGATTGTGCAGCCTGGGTTAGCGGGCTTGATGGATGGATCGGTGTCGACTCTCGCTCCCGTATTCGCAGCTGCATTCGCCACTAAGAGCAGTCACGACGCGCTCCTGGTCGGGCTCGCAGCCTCAATAGGCGCGGGGATATCCATGGCCTTCGCCGAGGCCTTGTCTGATGACGGATCAATGACAGGCCGGGGACGTCCGATGCTGCGAGGCGCCGTGACGGGACTGATGACGGCCGCCGGCGGCATCGGGCACACGCTGCCTTTTTTGCTGAAAGACTTTCACCTGGCCTTTACCGCAGCCGTCGTCATCGTGGCGATCGAGCTCGCGATTATCGCCTGGATTCGCAATCGCTATATGGATACACCACTGCTTTCGGCCGCGTTTCAAGTCGTCGTGGGCGGAGTTCTAGTCTTTGTCGTTGGTATCCTGATCGGAAGCGCCTGAACAGAAATGAATTTAAGATGGAAGTTGCTTTCGCACTGGCGGCTTCCCATCGGCGGCCCTCGTATACTGCACGGGCCAGGCAATCTCCTGCTTCAATGCCCGTGCGGCGGTGAGCGGAAAATATGGATCGCGCAGCATCTCCCTCGCCATGAAAACCAGATCTGCCTGTCCACTGCGCACGATATGGTCCGCTTGCACCGGATCTGTAATCATTCCCACGGCTCCCGTGGCAATATTCGCCTCGCGCCGAATGCGTTCCGCGAAGTGCGTCTGGTAGCCGGGGCCGGTCGGAATTCGGGCGGTTGCGAGATTGCCGCCAGATGAAACGTCAATCAGGTCCACTCCGACTTCGCGAAGTTTTGTTGCGAGCTTGATCGATTGCTCAACAGTCCAGCCCAGTTCACCCCCAGCAGACGTCCCATTCGCGGCCTTGCCGGTCGTCGGATCTTCGATCCAATCGGTCGCCGATATGCGCACAAACAACGCGCGCTCCTCGGGCCAAGTTTTACGAACTTGCTTGGCGATCTCGAGCAACAAGCAAACCCGATTCTCAAAGGTCCCGCCATATCGGTCGGTGCGAAGATTACTTATTGGAGAGAGAAACTCGTGTAGCAGATAGCCATGCGCCGCATGCAACTCGATGACGTCGAAGCCCGCGGCAAGCGCTCGTTCGGTTGCCGTCACGAATGAATCCTTGATGCGCTGAATGCCTTTGAGATCAAGTTCAACGGGATGAGGATAATCCGCCGAGAACGCGAGGGCGCTTGGGGCAAGCACATCTTTCCAGCCGCCCGCAGCGGCGGACAGTGCCTTTCCGCCTTCCCACGGACGCGCAGTGCTACTCTTTCGTCCCGCGTGTGCGAGCTGCATCCCAGCATAGCTTCCTTGCTGATGAAGAAAGTCGGTGATGCTTCGCAGTTTGTCGACGTGGGCGTCTTTATAGATGCCGAGATCTTGCGGCGAAATGCGGCCTTCTGGCGTGACGGCTGTCGCCTCGGTCATCACGAGCGCCGCTCCGCCAACTGCGCGACTGCCGAGGTGTACCAAGTGCCAATCAGACGCGAATCCATCTTCAGAAGAATACTGGCACATGGAAGAGACCACGATGCGATGAGGCAGGTTCACGCCGCGCAATAAAAGCGGCGCAAAAAGGTGGGGAACATTGCTCATGAAATAAACCTTTCTTTTGTTCCAAACTATTCAGTTGGGAACCTGCAGCGTGCATTCAACAAATAGGCTGGTTGTTCGCGGCTTTCTTATTCGTATTCCTGCGAATCGAAAGCAAGATTGTTCAAGCGTTAGATGTGCATTTGGGGGACAACGTCGCGTAAGGTTATTGCATGGAAGATTTGGTCCGCCAGCCGCGTTGGAAAACTTTGCTCGCCTTCGCGATCATTTATTTCGTCTGGGGCTCGACTTTTCTGGCCATTCGCGTAGGCGTGCGCGAAGTCCCGCCGCTGGTTCTTGCGAGCATGCGCTTCTTCACTGCTGGTGCAGTTCTCTACATTTGGATGCGAGTCAAGGGCACGCCAGCTCCAACGAAGCGTGAGTGGCGGACAGTTACCCTTCTCGCTCTCTGCATTTTCGTTCTGGACTACGGATTACTTTTTTGGGCGGAGCAGCGTGTTCCCTCTGGGGTGGCGGCGGTCATGCTGGCTATGATTCCAGTTTTCATGACGCTTTCCGAGATCTTGTTCTTGCGGACCCAGCGTCTCACAGCGCGGCTCTCTTTTGCATTGCTGGTCGGCATCGGAGGCGTGCTGGTTTTGGTAAGTCGTTCCGTGGGCTTGGCAGAAAAGGCGATCGATCCTGCGGGTGCCGTCGCCCTCGTCATCGCGTCAATTAGCTGGTCGGTCGCCTCCATCCTATCTCGCAAAATGACGCAGCCCGAATCGAAGGTGATGAGTTCTGGTGCACAGATGATGTCGGGCGGGGCAATGCTCGCCGTAGCGGCTCTCGCGTTTGGCGAGTTCCGTGACTTTCATATCGACAGCGTCTCTAGGGGAGCGTGGTTCGCGCTCATCTACCTGATCCTGGCCGGCTCCATCGTCGGATTCACCGCTTACGTCTGGCTGATTCACCACGAGTCTCCGACTAAAGTAGGGACCTACGCATATGTGAATCCAGTTGTGGCGGTGATCATTGGCTACTTTTTAGGCGGAGAAGCGGTAGGGGCGAGAACCCTGCTCGGGTCGCTACTGGTGCTCATCAGCGTTGCGGTGATCACTACATCGGGCACGAACAAGCTCCAGCCCGAGAACGCACCGGTCCCCGTCCGTCAATTGGCAAGCGAATAGAGCGATCAAACTGGGCGTCGAGAAATGTCCGCCCCGCCAATTACTTCACGCTGATGTGGTCGTGATCGTAGTACTCGTAGGCGGACATAGGTTTTGCTCCGCCTTTCTTCCAGATGTTGCTTTCGGCCGGAAGTTTCCCGAGTGCTTTCGCCATCTCCCGTACGTGCATCGCGACTGATCCACAGCAGGAGCCGATGTAGTTGATGCCGATTTCTTTCGCCTGCTTCGCGTAATCTCCCATCTGCTTGCGGGTTAATTGCAACGGGTCGAGAGCATACGGAAATTCGGGGAGGCTCGTGAAGTCCGGCCTGTCGCTCGGCGTGTTGTAGGCGACCGGTTGACAGGCGAGATAGCCGTCAACTGCCCTGCGCATCTCTTCCATAGGCTTAAGAATGTGCTGCGGCGGGCGCAGACAATTCATGCCCACGATGTCGGCGCCGGCATCGAGCAGTATTTTGGCTGCGCTGGCCGCATCCGTGCCTTCGGCCGTTTCATCTTTATTTTCGAAGCAGATCGTCACCATCGTGGGAAGGCCGGTCTTTTTGGCGCGTTCCACGCAGAGCAGCGCTTCACCGAGCCATGAGAAGGTTTCGCCGATGATGAAGTCGATACCTTCGTCGCATTGCACTCGTAGCTGTTCATCAAACGTCTCTCTAACTCGGTCCGCTGATGCTTGGCTGTTCGGTTCGTACATCCATGTGAGGCTGAGATTGCCTGCCACCAGGCATTGGTCGCCCGCCACGTCTTTTGCCACCCGCACGGCATTGCGGTTGATGTCTTCCACTCGATCTTCGAGCCCAACCGTTGCCAGTTTGTCGCGGCTGGCGTAGAAGGTCAGCGCCTGTAAGACCTCCGCTCCCGCCTCGCGCATTTCAATGTGCAACTCGCGCAGCGCTTCCGGATAAACGATCGCTACTTCGGGAGTGAATGGGCCGGGCCGAACCCAGCCGCGTTTTTCGAGTTCGAGTAAGTAACCGCCGTCGCCTAGGACGGGGCCTTGCTTAAGGCGTTCGAGAATTCCTAGCTTGGCCATAGTTGCTCCTTACAAGTGATGAATGCTTCTTAAAAGCCCTTTAGGACTTGTCTGATTTCAGAATGCGTTCGATCTGTTGAATATGATTGATATCGTGGCCAGCCAACATCTCAACCGTGCGTTCGACTGACTCTTGACCACGCTCGGAGTGCTGGCCGAACTGCTTCCACTGCTCTGGAGTGAGACATCGTAGAAGCGCGAGGTTTGCTTCCCGCAAGACCCGGTGGAGTTCTAGCGACTTCGCAGGGTCGCGCTTTTCGTAATAGCCCGAGGCCACCCATGAATTCTGGTCGTAAGCCTGAATCGTTGTGCCCGGATTGCCAAGGATCGATCGAATCCGCCAACTGATCACTATCTCCACGTCCGCGAGATGCGCCAGAATCTCGGAGACCGACCAACTCTCAGGCGCCGGACGATCGCGTAGTCTGGCGACGGAGACCCCTTCAATCAATTGCTCCGAAATCTTATCGGTCTGCGACAAGACTTTAACCAGGTCTTTTCCTTCCACGTAGGACCGAATACGTTTCGAGTACTGCTCTATTGTTTCCGTCACCGAATTCTCCATTCATGCTTTGCGCAGTTCCTCATCAAGGGTCTCATGCCGCAGCCCTCTTGAACTTACCCTTCTTCAAATCGCGAATGACCTGCTGCGCGCAGTTGTGCCCGGGCGCTCCGGTGACGCCCCCGCCGGGGTGCGCTCCAGCTCCGCACAGGTATAAGCCGTCGATCGGCGTCCGGTACTGCGACCATCCTGCTACCGGGCGATTGAAAAACAACTGCTCGAGAGTCAGATCACCATGAAAGATATTTCCTTCTGTGAGGCCATAGGTACGCTCGAGATCGAGCGGCGTCAGAACCTGGCGGGCGATGATTGAGGCAGGGACATTAGGGGCATATTCTGCAATTTTCTTTACCACTCGATCACCCAGCAGTTGGCGATTGTCGTCCCACGTGCCTTGGCGGAGCGTGTAAGGAACGTACTGAACGAAACAGGTCATCACGTGTTTGCCCGGCGGCGCGAGCGAAGGGTCGGCGTTTGATGCGATCACGCAATCGACCCAGAGTTCTTCCGGAATTTCTCCAAACTTTGCAATGTCGTAGCAGCGCTCCGCAAATTCGAGGGAGGGAACGAGCGTGAAGAGTGACCGTTGCTGCGCGTCAAATGTAGAAGGAGTTCCCGTGAATCGCGGCTCTTCCCCCAATACCATGTTCACCTTTGCGCACGGGCCGTTCATCTTGATCCCACGAATCGCGTGAAGAAAATCATCCTGCAGGTCGCTCTCTGGAATGAGTCCAAGAAATGTTCGCTTAGGGTCGGCATTCGAGAGCACGACACGAGCGCGAATCTCGGAGCCGTCCTCAAGAACTACGGACCGCACTCGGCCGTTGCGCGAGTCGATCTGCCTCACCGGAGAATTGGTACGAATTTCTGCTCCGAATGCCTCCGCCGCCTTCGCCATGGCGCTGGTGATCGAACCCATGCCGCCCATAACGTGTCCGTAGAAGCCCTGCTGCTCATGCTCTCCCCCGCTTAGTAGGTGAAAGAGCAATCCCAGAGCGGTTCCTGGCTGGTAAGGCCCGCCATGCTTTCCATAGACATTGTTGGCGAGAAAAAGCGTCTTAACTTTTTCTGACTCGTAGTTGCGGTCGAGAAATTCTCCGAGGCTGCCGGTTAGAAAAGAGACCAGCTCCGAAATCTCGGACCTTGAAATTCCGTGAAAGCGTCTGCCCACCCGAAACAAATCTGACCACTCGTTAAACGACGTTGTGCCCGCTTCTGGCGGCGGCTCAAGAAAAAACGGCTGCAGATAGCGAGCAAGTTTTTTCAGGCGATCATCAACTCGAACAAATGTATCGGCGTCTTTTGGAGAAATCTTCCGCAGTTCGTTTACAACTTTTTCGCGATTGGCCCACCACGAGACGAGTTGGCCGTCGGGAAACGGAACCTGCAATGCAGGATCGCAAGGAACCATACGTAGACCGCACTTAGCGAGGCTGAGGTCGCGAATTACCTCCGGCCGCAGCATGCTGGCTATATACGATGTCGTCGACGCCCGGCAACCAGGCGCGATCTCTTCCGTGACGCAGCATCCGCCAACAATTTCGCGGCGCTCGAGGACGAGTGTGGAATAGCCGGCCCGAGCGAGATACGAGGCAGCGGTGAGTCCGTTGTGACCCGCGCCGATGATTATCACGTCGAAAATTGCGCTTGCGGCTGCTGCCAAGATAAATCTGACTCGCGGTCAAAAAACAAAAGGACTGAGGTTGAACAAACTACCGAAAAGCTTGAAAAAAAGCCATTGAAAAATGGTTTGATAGTACGATACTGTTCGTTGACTTCAGGTCAATGATCTCAGGGGAATTGGGCCATGGAAGGTATTGCAAACAGTCTTGCTAAGCCGACACAAATGCGGCGGGATGTTAAACCTCGTCCACGTTCAGAAGCGAAACGAAGTCGAATTGTTGAGGTTGCGATCCGGCATTTTGCGGAGCGCGGCTACAGTGCGGCTCGAGTCGAGGACATTGCGGCGCAGTTGGGAATCGCGAAAGGTTCCGTCTTTCAGCATTTCAAGAGTAAGGATGGCTTATTTTTTGAAGCTTATAAAAAAGCGGTACAGTCATTTCCGAAATACATGCAGGCTCCGCCGGCAGTTGTGGCGAGCGGGTTTTTTGACCTTCTGCGCTATTGGCTCGCTCGCACTGAAGACATGGTGCGCGACAACTGGTCGTCCTATCGAATTTATTTAGTCGGTAATTACGGCACAGACCTCGCGCTGCGACGGGAAATTAATCGTTTTCTCGTATCTGAAGATCCTTACGGGTGGCGCGACTTTGTGAACTTTGGCGTCGAGCGTGGAGAGCTCCGCTCCGACTTGGACATCGACATGACGGGATCGATTCTGGAATGGACGATGGATCGCTTTCAGGATGCCCTTCTTACTGAAGAATTGGATCCAGGACTGTTTCGCAAGTCGGGTCCGGTTCCGCAGGAAAAAGAAGCGCGCATTGAACAATTTGTCGAATTGCTGCGACGAGCCATCGGATCCGATAAAGCACAATCGAGGAAGAAAGCATGACTTTTGCAACTGCAACGCTAAACGGCCAAAGCCTCGAACAGATCATTTCGAGTTATGACCAGACCGCGCCATTAACTGAGGCTTCGACGATTCCGGCGCCTTGGTACATCGACTCGCGAATCGCTGAACTGGAGCGCCAAACTGTGTTCTCGCGTACGTGGCAGGTTCTGGGTCGCGTCGACCAGGTAGAAAAACCGGGACAGTTTGTAACTGCGACCGTGGCGGGCGAACCCCTGGTTGCAGTTCGGGGGCAGGATGGCGTCCTGCGTGCCTTCTACAATGTTTGCCGCCATCATGCGGCCGCTGTCGTCACCGAAAAATGCGGCATCGCTTCGATTCTTCACTGCCCCTATCACGGCTGGAACTATGGCCTCGATGGCTCTCTTAAGGGCATGCCGGAGTTCGATGGTGTGAAGAATTTTGACCGCAAGGATAACGGCCTCGTTCCGGTTCGGGTCGAGACCTGGGAAAAATTTGTCTTCGTGAATTTGGACCAGGAAGCGCCTACGCTTGCAGAGTATCTAGGTGGCCTGGTAAAACGCGTTGCGCCCCTCAATCTGACCAAGTTGCACTATTTCGCCAGCCAGACTTACGACATTCACTGCAACTGGAAGGTCTTCGTCGATAACTATTTGGACGGCGGTTATCACGTTCCGCATCTTCACAAAGGCTTGAATTCGGTACTTGACTACAAGCAGTACACGATCGAAAACGAAGACCGCTACTGCCTGCAATCCAGTCCGATGGTGAGTTCGGACGAAGACAAGGCCACGGGCACCACGCGTCGCGGAGATCGAGCATGGTATTTCTGGCTGCATCCGAATTTCATGTTTAATTGTTACGAAGGATATCTCGATACGAATCTCGTGATCCCAATCGACGTTGATCACTGCCGCGTAGTGTTTGATTTTTATTTCAGCGACATTGGCGAGAACGCCCGCGCGTACAACGAACAGAGTGTTGCAGTCGGCAACAAAGTTCAAGATGAAGACCTGGGAATCTGCGAAGCGGTGCAGCGCGGGCTAAAATCACGCGCGTACGGCGCTGGCAGGCTGTCGGCGCGGCGGGAAGCGGGCGAACAGCTTTTTCATCAGCTGCTGGCTGCGGATCTCAAGACTGGACTCGGCCAGTCGGCTTATTAGCCTCTCGCGTAACTAAGGTAAGGAGCATGGCGCTCAGAACAACATTCCCATGGTGCTATTGGTGATCCCTGGGGATCGTCTCCTCCCAGGTTCTATGTCGGATTGACTGGTCATCTTTGTAAAGCTCTCGTGTGTACTTGTAGTAGAAGTTCTTTGCGTCGCTGCTCAACGTGAGATGGCCCTTCCAGACTAACTTGCGTTCCTTCAACTTCAGCGTGATTTCGCATTCGCCATCGGCGGAACTTGTTTCCGGATGATGATCATCCGTCGCATAGGTGATGCGCTCGAGATCGATTTCATCCCCCCATGGATATTTCTCTTCCGATTTGCCCGACCACGTCACCTTCGTCTTCGCGTTCACTTCGTCGCGTTCCGTCTTCCAATCGCCGGGCCAGGGAAAGCCAAGAGATTGGATCTCCCTACTCTCCTCGGAAGGCATCGATGGCGAAAATTTAGGTTCCTCATAAAGCGAGGGCGCCACGAGCGGCAGAATAACGCGCGAGCCGTTCTCGCCGCCGAGCTGAAGTTGCGTCGTCATTGCATAGGGAGTTGGCCATACCATCGGCCACAACGCATTCGAAACAGAAAGGCGAATCTTATGGCCTTTAGCAAAGGTCCAGGTCGCCAAATGCATTTCGATGTCAAGCGAATAGGTTTGGCCAGGTTCTAAATCCTTGGGATCGCTGGCAGACTCGCGCTGCGCCCCATTCATGCCGGCGCCTGTAACTTGAGTTACGGAGCCGTCAGGGGCCACATCGGAGAGCCGGGCGAACCAGTCCGCAAGCGGCGCGGAGGAACCTGCTCGCAACATCGCGTGCGGCCGGCCGAGAATGGTTAAGTTGTTTTTCAACGCAGCGGAGTCATAAGTGAGACTGAAGGCATCCACAGGCCGCTGGTCGGTAAGCAGTTCGCCCCACCAGAATCCTGCTTCGACTCCGACGCTTGGAATGCATTTCAGTTGATGCTCAGCGGGTTTAGCAGGCACTGTCGACAACAGATGCGCGTCGTAGAGATACAAAGTTGACTGCAATGCGTTGCGCGGCGGCCAGCTTATCTCTCCACGCCATTTACCAGGAACATTTTTCAGCTTTGAATCGGGTGGATGCCAATCCTGCATGTAGATCGCGAGCGGAACCTCCTCTGTAATTCCGTTATTGCGGCCTTTTAACCAATGGTCCCACCAGCGCAGCGCTTGATCGCGCCATTCGATCTGCGGACCCGGTTCCGCGTCGTTCGGGAAGGTGTGATTCCACGGTCCAACAATTGCTTTGAGCGGAGCTTTTACTTGTTCGAACATTCGCGGGATCGAGTCCCGATATCCGTCAAGCAGACCGCCGATCAAAAAGCAAGGAATCTTAATTTCGCTTAGTGGGCGAACAGGGGCATGCCAGAATTGGCCGTCCCGCTGATGCTTGAAGTATTGCAGTGACCAGGGCTCCGATTCGAATCGCGGTCCCAGCATTTGTTCGTCGAGTGAATAATCGGGACCCCCCGGCATCGAGGGCGCGAGATCCATATTTAATTCGAACTCATCGAAGTGCATCATGCCGTCAATGTAATGAATGTCTTCATGAAAGAGCTGATCGGTGGCATCGACTGCGAGGATGGCTTTTAATGCGGGCGGGCGGCGCATCGCCATTTGAATCGAGTTGAAGCCTCCCCAAGAAATTCCAAACATTCCCACGTTGCCGTTCGACCATGGCTGAGAGGCGAGCCACGCGATGACTCGCTCTCCATCAAGCTGCTCTTGCTCCGAATACTCGCGGTTTGTGGGAACTCCTTCGCTCGCCCCAAAGCCGCGAATGTCAACGCGAACGCTCACGTACCCGCGCGCCGCGAACCAGGTGTGAATCGGGTAGTCGCGGCCAGCGGTCGAATCGTCTTTACGGTAGGGGAGATATTCGAGGAGCGCCGGAAATTTCTCGTCGGCCTTGACGTTCTCCGGCATGTAGAGCGTAGCCGCCAAGTGAACACCATCCGGCATCGGAATCCACTGCTTTTGCAAATGAACCGGGTATTTTGCTGGGGGCACAGACAACTCTGCCTGTGCAATTCGCGATAACGGAAAGATGAAGAGCAGAGCGAGTGCGGAGAGAAAGAGAAGATGTTTCAACTTAAGTAGACAAATCATATTTGGCGCAAATCATATCATTCCAAACCTGGGCAAGCGCCGGACTCCGGCCCTCGAAGCCGGCCGAGGCCACTGACAATGCCCGGGAAAAGGACTGGAAAGTGTGGAGAGAGCGCTGACAGAGTTAGACTTCTGCCAGCGCTTTATTGGAGTGAAAGTCCGTGCGAGGACTCAGGTGGGTCGAAGAGCCGAAACTCCAAGGCTTGAGGTTTATTCTCAGCTCCGATGGTTAAAAGCGCGTCCAAAATACATTCCAGGGCCGCTGGCGAACCTGACCAGACCCGGGAAAAACTCTCGCGGTGAACCGCTAGTTCGCCGACGAGCCGACCGACTGCGTCGGGGCCGAGATCAGGCTCCATCATCGTTGCGTCGCTGCCGATGGGCGGCGGACTGGCGTAATTTGGCGCCACACGCAGACTGGCTTGCGTCAGCCAATGCGCGATGATGGTCTTCAAATGCAGCCGGCAACACACACTCTGCATATTTGGCTGTGAGGCCAGGGCTGGATGCCAGGAGAGGATCTTTAAACGATCCAACCACCGGTTTTCTACTACGACATACCATCCTTTATGACGGAGCGTGTCGAGTCCGCAGACAGAACAGCATGAGCGCTTTAGCGTTGCGTAATCCATAGTTATCGAGATCTCGTTTTGATTAATTGAGCGCCGCTGCGCGTTTGAGAAACGAAGCGGGCGTGCGCTTTTCAAGAGGTACCGTGATCAATCGCAGCGCGGTATCGAGGCGCAGCGTGAAATGAGCCGCGCAGGCGTCGCAAAGCCAAAAATGCTCGCGGTGACGAAGCTTTCGTCGAGGAGCAGTAAATGCTTCCTTATTGTCGGGAGGAAAAGTTTCGGCCAGAAACAGCTTGCCTTCGTGCATCGATCGGAAGGGGACGTAACAAACAGGGTTGGCGCATTTGTGAAGCATGAGCTGGTCGTCCAGTCTTCTCTTTTTTTACGAGCTGACTATCAGAGATTCGATAACCAGTGCATGTGAGGGACCAACGCCATCGTCGCAAAGTAAGGTGCTTTATTATGCAGTTGCTATGAGTTGCACAAGATTGGAGGCAAGTCCAAAATGGCACACGCCGGAGGTTAGTCGCGAGCGACGGCGGGCCGTCACAACGGCTCCGCTACGGTCTGTGGGGTACTAATCAAGCCCTTCGGATATATTCAGGCTGCTCTTCTGGTCCAACCAACACAAGTATCAATAATTTATCGACCGATTAGTGCATCAGCCAGACGGAGGCAGTAATTAGTATGCCCGCCGCTGCGACCACTAGTCCAAGATGCCAGAAGAGCCGGCGGCCAGAAAGCAATGTGATGGAGCTGATGACGAGAGCAATTTCCAAAAATACTTCGGCGAGGTCGAAACGGTCTGCTCGATGCCTGGTTTCCTCTCCCTCTTTTTCAAGTTCACGCGCCTTGGCGTCCAGTTCTTTTTGATCTTCCTTGTAACGATCCGCTTCCGCCGTATATTTTTCTTTGAGCTTGGCCGCGGATTCCGCGTCTTTCGTGGCGATCACTCCGGTCAGGTCAGCAAATAGTTCGTCATTGTGTCGGCGAATATTTTTTGCCTGGTAGTAGCCCCACTGATCGGTAACTTTATTTTGCAGGATGATCTCTTCAGTGTGCGTGCGGTGCCCGAGCAGCGAAACGACAGCTACAAGTACCGCGAGCACCGCCATGGTCAGGCTCACGGGGGCGAGTTCGCGATGCTCTCTGCCGTGTTCAGCATGTTCCTGCAATTCACCTAATTCTTCGCTCATAAGATCAGTCCTCTGTGTAGTGTTGTGTTATTAGCTGCGACGTTCCATGCTTTCATTCCGCAAAAATTCTACGCGTCACTCACCCATTACTTTTATAAGCACGCGCTTGTCGCGTTGGCCGTCAAATTCCGCATAGAAAATTTGCTGCCAGGTGCCGAAATCAAGTTTGCCGTTCGTTACCGGGACGATAACCTCGTGATGAATGATCAGCGCCTTTAAGTGTGCATCTCCGTTATCTTCTCCGGTCTGATGATGCTTGTAATCCTGTCGGAACGGGGCAAGCGTCTCCAGCCATTGATCGATATCTTTGATCAGTCCGCTCTCGTTATCGTTCACATAAACGCCTGCCGTAATGTGCATGGCGGAGACGAGAATCATTCCATCCTTAATCGCGGATGTCTTCAGCGCAGACTGGACCTGCGGCGTGATGTGAACGTACGCGCGCTTAGTTTTCGTGTGGAGCGTGATGTACTCGGTGTGAAACTTCATTTCATCCTCGTGCAGGGCAGAGAACTCTGTCCGCTCCGCACTATCGCATTGACTCTTCGATTT
The DNA here is from genome assembly GCA_025361625.1 of Acidobacteriaceae bacterium. GTDB lineage: Bacteria > Acidobacteriota > Terriglobia > Terriglobales > Acidobacteriaceae > Acidiflorens. The sequence goes on along the minus strand of JANYKL010000065.1, from coordinate 24,780 downwards.
CTGAAATCCAATCCGGCCGCTTCAATATCTCGCGGGGTTTCGGACCATCGGGGGCGCCTACGATTCCATCGCGCTCCATAAGGTCGATCAGGTGGGCGGCACGACCGTAGCCGATTCGCAAACGGCGCTGCAGCAGCGAAGTTGAGGCCTTGCCGAATTCCAGAACCAGCCGCACCGCGTCGTTGAAGAGTGGATCGTTGTCATCGGCGGAAACCTCTCCGGATTCGCCTCCACCACCGGCGGCGTCGCGGTCTTCTTTTGGCACCTCGAGAAACTTCTCCTGATATTGCGCCTTGCCCTGCGCCTTCCAGAATTCAACAACTGCCGCGATTTCTTTCTCTGTCACATAAGGAGCGTGTAGCCGGTGAACCCGTGCCGATCCGGCCGGCAGATAAAGCATGTCGCCGCGACCTAAGAGACACTCGGCGCCGTTGGCGTCAAGAATCGTGCGGGAGTCTACTTTTGACGCCACGCGGAATGAGACTCGAGCTGGAAAGTTAGCTTTGATCAAGCCGGTGATGACATCAACCGACGGACGCTGCGTAGCGAGAACGAGGTGAATGCCGACGGCGCGCGCCATTTGCGCCAGTCGCGTGATCGACTCTTCGACGTTGTTGCCATCGAGCATCATCAAGTCGGCCAATTCGTCGATGATAATCACGATCTTCGGTAGCGGACCGTCTTCCGGATTCTCCGCCTGCTCGGTGAAGAGACTTGGCGTATCGTCGAACAGGCGATTGTAGCTATCGATATTTCGCACGCCTTTGGCGGCCAGCAATTTCAGGCGACGCTCCATCTCACGCACCGCATTCCGTAGCGCGTTGGCTGCCAACTTAGGCTCAGTGATGATTGGGGTATATAGATGAGGGACGCCTTCGTAGTTTCCGAGTTCGAGACGCTTTGGATCGACCAGCACAAGTCGCACTTCGTCCGGCGTCGACTTGTAAAGAATCGACATAATCATGGAGTTGACGGCCACGCTCTTGCCCGTCCCCGTCGATCCCGCAATCAGTAAGTGTGGCATGCTCGCCAGATCGGCGGCCGCGATGCGCCCATTGATGTCTTTGCCCATCGCGATCGTGAGCTTCGACTTCGTACCCAGAAATTCCTGCGACTCGATGTTCTCGCGCAGCCAGATAATCTCCCGCTCGCGGTTCGGCACCTGAATGCCGACCGTGCTCTTGCCAGGCATACGTTCTACGAGAATGCTTTCCGCGCGTAAAGCCAGGCAAAGGTCGTCAGTGAGGCCGATGATGCGGCTGTACTTGATCCCAGCCTCTGGCTTGAATTCAAACGTGGTCACAACTGGCCCGGGATTAATCTGGGTTACCGTGCCGTGCACGTCGAACTCCGCGTATTTTGCGGTCAGAACTTGAGCGACCACCTTCAGTTCTTCTTCATTAATGGATTGCTGCTCGTCAGGTCGATGGAGCAAGCTCGATGGCGGAAGTTTGTAACTGCCTGCAATTTTCGGAAGCGTCGTCTTCGCCTTGATCTCACTATCGGCACGCTCGGTGACTTCAATGTCGAGCGGTACGGAGAGCGGGGCGGCAGGCGAGGCTTCCGGCTCCTCGACCATCATGCGCTCGATGCCCGTACGCTTGGCGGGCTCCTTTGAATCGACAACCTCGCGTAGCTCCGCTTCACGGCCAGGAACCTCCCGTCGCCTTGCTTCGTCCTCAAATTTCGAATTTTCGGCACGCGCTGCAGCAGCACGCCCGGGGACGAGTTGCGCGGTCACTTGCGGCCGGACGGCACGCCGTTTGTCGAGTTCCTTCTGTTGGCGCTTACGCTCTCGCTCTTTCTGCCAGTCTTTCCAGCGATCTCTTAACGCAATGACAAAAGCAAAGCGCGTGGGCGCCCAGACCTGAATGGCGGAGAACGAAAACGCCGTCGTGAAATAAAGAGCGACGGCCAGGACGGTAGTGCAGACGATGTAGGCGCCTGCGACATTCAGGTACCGGATCAGGAAGTCGCCGACAATGCGGCCAGCCAGACCCTCAATCGGAATCGTGCCCATCCAAAGAATGTGAGCAGGCAATAGCGCGAGCAGCGCGGGCAAAAAGACTAAAAGCCAAACTCCGCCTAGCGTTTTGGCGATCGGATTTTGCACTGGGCGCGAACGAAACCAACGGAGGGCTAGCAATCCCATGAAAACGGGTAAGAGAAAGGAGCCCGCTCCCCAGAATTGCAAAATGACGTCCGAAAGGTAAGCTCCGACTATACCCACCCAGTTGCGCGCGGCATGAGAGGCGTCCAAAACGGACGCGCTATTAAACGAAGGATCAAGCGGTGAATAGGAACAGAGTGCAAGAAAAAGGAGGAGCGCGGAAATGCCGACCAGAAACCCGACAAGCTCGTTCAGACGCCGGTTGCGGGTAGGTGCGAAGACTTTCGTAAAAATTGTCATTTAGGCAGCGACGGGAACGCCCCCGAAGGCGAAACCGTAACGAGGCCAGAGCCACTTGATTATGACAAGAAGATCGAACTCGCACAATCTTCGAAAGTATAAGGGGTAGCGATCTGGATACCTTTGCTCCAAACACAATCTAACCACCGCTCACAAGCGATTGAGAGAAATCGCCTTAGGCCCGGAACATTTGCCGTTTGCTGGTGTTCTAAAGGCTCAGGATTCTCCCTAGGTAATCGCCGACGACCAGGCACGCCATCCATAAGCCGCAACACCGGCATCTGACCTGAGGAAAATTGAAACGGCTGGAATTGGAGGTAGGTCAGACGAAGCGCCTTCCCCCGAAAAAAGATTTTTTAGGAGAAATTGAATGACAAGAAAGTTTGCGATAGCGATGTTACTGGTGGCGGGGATGGCCTTGGTGGGCTGCGGTTCGAGCAGCCAGAATGGCGGGAACGTGAACGGCAATTGGACCGCCGCCCTGCAGGATGCGAACGGCATTCCAGTCTTTGCTTTTACTACCAACCTGGCCGCAACCGGCAACGGCTCGGCAGTGACTGTCAGCAACCTCAATTTTACGACCAACTCGTGCTCTTTCAGCGCAGCTACTGAGACGGCATCATTTGTCTTGAGCGGCAACTTCAACGGCAGCGTGACCGGAAGCTTTCAGTTGGCCATAGCCTCCGGCGGCTCTTCAAACGACACACTGACCCTCACCGGAAAAGTGAACGGAAACACAATCAGTGGAACGTGGACGGTAACAGGCACAACAAACTGCGCGGCCAACGGCACTTTCACCATGACAAAAGTCTAGGCAAGCACGTCTCTTCACTGGCTGCCGGCTGATAAGGAATCTTCTATTGGCCGGCGGCCGTGGACTGAACTTTCACTTCGAGATCCTTCACTTCGAAATCTTTCACTTCGATCTTTTCCTTTTGCTCTTGGCGCCTCGGTTGAAAGTGAGCGGGCAATTCCCGTAAAGCGAAGCCCGTCAGTGCCGAAACGATTGATCCACCAATCGTAAGCGCCAAAGTACTCGCATAGCGCGCGAGCCAACTGCTCGAATCGGGAACTGACGGCGCTACAGTGCTCACCCCTTGCCACGCCAACGCAACGTTGCCCGGTCGGGCGGAGATAGAAAGCTTCCGCTCACTGTTGGCGGCAAACTCGCCGTCGATCGAGCTTTGCTGAGTCGAGCCGCTATCGGTCTCAACTCGCACCCGGACCTGGTGGATGCCCGCAGTCACCGGCACGCTCTCCGATAAACTTCCTTGGAGCGAGCCTGCGATCAATCCAAATTTCTTTTTAGCCAACCCTGAAAGCGTGCCGGAGTAGGCCAAATTACCATCTACCCAAACCGAAATATTCGCACTGCGAAAGCTGTGCTGCACCGTGATATGTAGACTCGAATTCTTAGGGGCGAGAGCGGTGTGCAGGCCCATCATGAGTGCAGCGAGGCCGAACAGCCCCAACAGGATGCGGGTAGTGAACGATGTCCGAGCGAACCGATTACGGCAGCGTCCGTAAAACGAGGTCGATTGGGCGCGAGTCTGCGATATCTTCCCAGATTCCATGGAAGACTCATTTTCTCGCAGGAGGAATTTTGGCTCCAGTTACCAAAGAGTCGAGCAGGGCGTAAGTCCGAACTAGGGTCAATGCCTACTTCGACTGCCCGTCATCCACAAGCCCGCGATTCTTCAGCATCGCCTTGCTGGTTGGAGCGTGGCCGCGCCAGTTCTCATACATTTTCGCCAGATCTTCAGTATTGCCGCGAGACAAGATCATCTTGCGGAACCGATCTCCGTTGGCCCGGCTCAGGCCGCCCTGCTCTACGAAGCCCTGATAGGCGTCGTCAGCCAGCATCTCGGTCCAGAGATAAGCGTAGTATCCAGCGCTGTAGCCGCCCTCAAAAATGTGGCTGAAATAGCTTGAGCGATATCGCGGAGGCACATAGCTGACGTTCAATTTTGTTTTCGTGAGCGCCTTCTGCTCGAATTCATCGGGATCCTGCAACGGAGCATCGGCGGGCAAGGCATGCCACTGCATATCGAGCTCGGCGGCGGCGAGCAGTTCGGTCATGGAGTAGCCCTTGTTGAAGGTATCGGCCTTGCGGATGCGCGCGGCGAGAGCTTCAGGCATGGGCACTCCCGTCTTATAGTGCCGGGCGTAGTGGGCGAAGGTCGAAGGATACAAAGCCCAATGCTCGTTGAACTGCGAAGGGAATTCGACGAAGTCCCGCGCCGTTGAAGTGCCGGCAAGCGTCGGATACTCGGCGTCGGAGAACATGCCGTGCAAGGCGTGCCCGAACTCGTGGAACATGGTGACGACGTCGGTGAACGTGATCAGCGCGGGCTCCCCCGCCGCCGGTTTTGGCAGGTTCGCTACGTTGATCACCACCGGAGTTTTGTTGAGAAGCCGCGATTGCCCAACGAAATCGGACATCCATGCGCCGCCATTCTTATTATCGCGCTTGAAGTAATCAACGTAGAAGAGGGCGAGGTGCTTGCCGTCGGCGTCGAAGACCTCGAAAACGCGTACATCAGGTTGGTAGACCGGAATGTCGTGGCGCTCTTTGAACGTCAGCCCGTAAAGCTGGTTCGCTGCGTAGAAGACTCCATTTTGCAAAACGTTATCGATCTCGAAATATGGCTTTACCTGCGCGTCGTCGATGTCATATCGCGCCTTGCGAACTTGTTCCGAATAGAACTGCCAATCGTAAGCCTCGATCTTGAATCCGCCCTTTTGGGAGTCAATTACAGCCTGATTGTCCGCGGCCTCGCGGGCTGCTTTTGCAGTGGCTGCGGGGACGATTGCATCCATAAATTTAAGGGCCGCTTCCGGTTTCTTTGCCATCTGATCTTCGAGCTTCCAGGCCGCAAAACTCGAGAAGCCCAGCAGCTTTGCCTTCTGGGCGCGAAGTTGAGCAAGGCGCGCGATCGTGTCGCGAGTGTCGTTGCCATCGCCGCGTTCGGCGCGGTTCCATGAATGTTCGAAGAGCGCCTTACGCGTCTCGCGATTTGTGAGCGACTGCAGGTCGGGCTGCTGCGTGGTGTTTTGCAGGGAGATTACGTAGCCCTCAACCTTTCGGTCTTTCGCATCCTGTGCAGCGGCGGCAATTTTAGCCTCCGAAAGTCCTGCGAGCGCGGCTTTGTCCGTCGTAATGAAGGCGGCGGCCTTCGTGGCATCGAGCAACTTGGTGTTGAATGTGTTAGAAAGAGTCGAAATTTCTTCGTTCAGCTTCTTCAATTGAGTCTTGTCAATTTCGGAGAGGTTCGCTCCGGCATGCACGAATTGATCGTAATCGTGCTCCACGAGCCGCAACGCTTCCGGGCTGAGTTTTAGCGAGGCCCGTTGCTTGTAGATGGCGGAGACACGCGCGAAAAGCTTGGCGTTTAGAAAGATGAAGTCCCCGTGAGCCGCAATCTTCGGAGCCTCGATCGTCTTGATCTTTTGTAATTCGTCATTCGTATTAGCGCCCGTGACTCCGAAGAAAGCCGACATTACGCGATCAAACAACCGGCCGCTCTTTTCCATGGCGACGATCGTGTTCTCGAAAGTTGGAGGCTCTGGGTTGTCGGCAATCGCCTGAATCTCGGCCTGCTGTTGAGCCATGCCTGCTTCGATCGCGGGCTGATAGTCCTCATCTTTTATTTTGTCGAAAGGCGGCGCCTCGAAGGGAAGCGAGCTGCTCGCGTAAAAAGGATTTGATGGGCCAAAGTCGGCAGCCGCCGCGAGCTTCGGGTTCGTAGAGACAAAGGCTGCGGTTGTAATTAGATTACTCATAAGAAAGACAATTTTCCGGAATTTAGAGTGATTTAAGTTCGTCATGGGTGGCATCGCTTTTTAAGATTGTAGTTCGTGAGTCGCTTTCGGGGATGGGGTTCTCGTGTCAGCACGCCTGCAACCGTATTCGGATCGCCGAGCAATGTCTTGATACTAATCGAGTCAAACGTCGAGCAACCGCTCTCACGCACGCTTAAAGCCTCTATGAACCGATTTTTCCTGCCGCCCACGCGAGCACTACAATACCGACCACAATTCGATAAATCGCAAATGGAGCAAAGCCGCGCTTTCGTACCCATCCCATGAACCAGGCCACCGCTCCGTACGCGACGATGAAAGAGACGATGAAGCCAATGGCAAGGATCACCCATTCATGCGAACTGATCTCCCCAACTCCAATGGGGTTTTCGTCGTGGCCGCGAAGCGACTTTAGCAACGTGTAAAGAGTGGCGACTGCCATGGTTGGTATCGATAGAAAAAACGAGAACTCCAGCGCTGCGGCGCGCGACATCCCTAACACTTGGCCTGCGGCGATCGTCGACATGGAGCGTGATGTTCCGGGGAAAACTGCGGAGAGAATCTGGCAGGCGCCAATCCAAATCGCTTGACCACCATGAATATTGTCCATCTTCCAGGTATGAATTGGCGAGCCAGAAGTCCCGGGCCCAGCCAACTCCCACGGTGCTTTCATGGCGTCGATGATCCACATCACGATGCCTCCAATCAATAGCGACGCGCCCATTACATAGAGGCTTTCCAGATTTTTGCCAATCATCTTAGTCAGCAGAAAGGAGGGAATTGCAGTAACGACGAACGCGATCATGACCAGGCTCAGCGGGTGCGTGAGATAGGTGCAGTCACGCTTCTCGCCATGCGGGAAAGTTGAGACAAGTTTCGCGATGTGGGCGCGAAAATAGACGGGCAGCGTCAGTATCGCCCCGAGCTGAATCACGATCGAATACATCTTCCAGTACCCGCTCGACAGCGGGACATGCAACAAGGCTTCAGAAATTCGCAAGTGAGCGGTCGAACTCACCGGCAGAAATTCGGTAAGGCCTTCGACGATGCCGAGGAGTACAGATATCAGGTAGTCGTTCAATAATTCTCCAGTGGAGACGTCAGTTGCGGGCGCCTTGTTGGGACGCAGTGAGACGGGGCCAGAGTATCTCTACAGTTCGCCTACTCTCCAGTCTTAGCAGGTTCGGCGTAGCGGCGGAAGAAACTATCTGTATTCCACGCGGGCCGACGATCGCCGTTTGCGACATTGATCAGCAGGCTCCTTACAATCTCTTCGTACTTCGCGGCAGCCGCCAGTTCAACTGGCTGGTTCAAATCATCCGATGGCGCGTGGTAACGCTGCGTCAGCCAATCTTTGAATAGCTTTACTTCCGGCGTACCCGGTTCGGGAGCCACGCTCATCGCCAGAGACGGCACGCCATGACGAATGAAATTGTATTGATCACTACGCACGAAAAGATTGCGGAGAGGTTCGGGATCGGGCTGCACTTTCACATTCAGTGCTTCCGCTGCTTCGCGGGCGCGACTGCCTAAATCGGAGTCCTCGAGCCCAAGCACTGTCAACAGCCTTAACGGAACGATCGGCAGGAACATGTCCACATTGATGTCCGCTACGATCGACTTGGGCGCAACCGTGGGATGGGCGGCGAAATATTTTGAGCCCAGCAATCCTTTTTCTTCTCCTGTCACCAGCACCAGCAGAATGGAACGGCGAAGTTTCTCCGGATTCTTTTTGAAGCTCGCTGCCATGTCCAGCGCCAGTGCGCTGCCTGATCCGTTGTCCATCGCGCCGTTGTAGATGCGATCGCCGTTGATGGGCTCTCCTACTCCGATGTGATCGAGATGCGCTGACAGCACCACATACTCATTCTTAAGGGTGGCATCAGTCCCGGGAATTTTGGCCACCAGATTTGCAGACTTTACCTCCGTAACCTCAACTTTTGTCTTCGCCGCGAGAGATACGGCGAGAGGGAAGTGCGGCATGGGCTTGCGGTCTTTTCCAAGCGCGGCGATTTCTTCGAAGCTGTGTCCCGAGCCGGCAAAAAGTTTATCCGCACTAGCCGGGTTGACGGTGACAGTGAGTTTCGCGCCTTGGGTCTCGTCAAATTCGGGATAGTCCAGATCCATCGTCGGATGAGCGCGATTGAGCGCAATGCGTGACCACGGAATATCCATCGACGCTGGATTGATCAGGCTCACGATGCCGATCGCTCCCGCGGCTCGCAGAACCTTCCAGCGTTCCAGAGCAGTTTGATAATGCGAGGCGAGCGAACCCGGAACGTCGGATGGTGATCCCGAGAAAATAACTACAATCTTGCCTCGCACATCGATTCCCGCAAAGTCATCGTAGTTTTTCTCGGGAACTTTCAGTCCGTATCCAACAAAAACGAGGGGCGCGTTCACTTCTGGGGCCGGCATGACGCGGAGGCCAATGATGGCATCTTCGCCCAGTGTGAGAGGTTCACGTTTGCCATCGCGCATTAGCGCGAGACTGCAATTCGCCTCGTCGATTTTGCGGGAGACAAATTTAACCGGCTGATAAAACCCGTCTGTGCCCGCCGGTTCCGCGCCCGACGCCTTCAGTTGTTCGACAGCGTAGGCTTGGGCTTCGTGTTCGCCACGACTGCCTGTGTCTCGACCTTCAAGCTTGTCATCGGCGAGTACCTTGACGTAATTCCACCAGCTCTGACCATCGAAATGAGGTGCGTTTTGAGCTACCGCGGAAGCGGCAAAGATGAGGGTGAACAGAAAAACTACAGACTTTAATTTCATAAGTTTCCTATCACTCTCACGATTTGTTTGGAAACGGCACCGAGAGAGCGCAGCAGCAGGTTCCAGCTGACAAACTTAGAGCACACAAGGTTAGACACACACAATGTTAGAGCACACAAACTTGAGCCGTGAATTAACGAGCACTCCCGGGGACCATATTGCCCGGGGAAGTCACCCCTTGTCCGTCAAAGCTTCAACCCCAGGAAGTTTCTTGCCTTCGAGAAATTCCAGCGACGCTCCGCCGCCAGTCGAAATGTGGGTGATTTTGTCAGCAACTCCGGCCGCTTTCACAGCGGCCACGGAATCGCCGCCGCCCACAATTGAAATCGCTCCCGGATTATCCGCAATAGCCTCTGCGACTTTGAATGTTCCCTTGGCGAACGCCGGAATTTCAAACACTCCCATAGGGCCGTTCCAGACGATGGTACGGGCCACAGCCACCGCTTCGGAAAATGCCTCGATGGTTTCCGGGCCGATGTCGAGTGCCATCATGTTCGCCGGGATCGGCTCGCCCATGCTGACAATCTTGCTCGCTGCGCCAGCCTCGACGCGATCAGAAATCACGTGATCGGTGGGAAGCAGCAATTTCACGTTCCGAGCCTTAGCTTGTTTCAATAATTCTTTTGCCAGTTCAACCTTGTCTTCTTCCACAAGGCTTTTACCGATCGACTCGCCCTGCGCTTTCAGAAAGGTGTACGCCATGCCGCCGCCAATGATCAGCACATCGACCTTGCTCAGCAAATTTTGAATGACTCCAATTTTGTCGCTGACCTTAGCCCCACCGAGAATCGCTACAAACGGACGTTCGGGATCTTGCAAGACCTGCCCGAGGTATTGAAGTTCTTTTTGCATCAGCAATCCGGCCGCTGACTTCTGCACAGCATGAGTGATGCCGACGGTTGACGCGTGTGCGCGATGGGCGGTTCCAAATGCATCGTTCACATAGAACTCGGCCAGCTTTCCCAGTTGCTTTGAGAAAGCTTCGTCATTCTTTTCTTCTTCTGGATGAAAGCGCAGGTTTTCGAGCAGCAACACCTGGCCCTTTTCGAGCTTGAGCGCCATCTCTTCCGCTTCTTCGCCGACGCAATCGGGACAGAAGCCCACGTTCTCGCCGCGCGATAGTTCCTTGTCGAGCACCATACGCAGGCGTTGCGCCACCGGCTTCAAACTCAGCTTCGCATTAACCTTCCCATTCGGCCGCCCCAGGTGCGAGGCGAGGATGAGCCGCGCCCCATGCCGCAGCGCGTACTCGATGCTCGGCAAGGTTTCCCGAATACGGGTGTCGTCCATCACGCGCCCATTATCGAGCGGCACGTTAAAGTCGACACGCATGAAGATGCGATGGTCGTTGAGCGAAAGATCGCGAATCGAAAGCTTCGACATTTTAAAGACCCTTAGCGCCAAGCATATTGATCAGGTCGCGCACGCGGCAGGAATATCCCCACTCGTTGTCATACCAGGAGATGACCTTCACGCAATTTCCTCCAACGACGAGCGTCATTGGAGAATCGACAATTGAGGAACGGGAGTCGCCTTTAAAGTCGGAGGAGACAAGTTCGCTCTCTTCGAATCCAAGGTATCCCTTGAGAGGACCAGACTCGGAGGCCTTCTTCAAAGCCGCATTGACCTCTTCCTTGGATGTTTTCTTTTCCACAAAGGCGACGAGATCGACGACCGATACGTTCGGAGTCGGCACGCGCATGGCGAAACCGTCAAGCTTGCCGGCGAGGTCAGGAATTACCAATTTCAATGCTTTCGCCGCTCCAGTCGAAGTCGGGATCATGTTGATCGCCGCCGCCCGGGCGCGCCGCAAATCCTTGTGTGGGAAATCGAGGATCACCTGGTCATTGGTGTAAGAGTGAATCGTCGTCATGGTCCCGCTGACAATCTTGTAGTTATCGTTGATCACCTTGGCGATTGGCGCCAGGCAGTTCGTCGTGCAGGATGCGTTCGAGATGACGTGATGCTTTGCCGCGTCGTACTTCTCATCGTTGACGCCAAGCACGACAGTAAGATCTTCGTTCTTTGCAGGCGCCGAGATGATGATTTTCTTCACCGATCCGCGCAAATGTTTTTTTGCATCGTTAGCGTCCGTGAAGTGCCCAGTCGATTCGACGACAACCTGAGCTCCAACTGAATCCCACGGCAGCGCGCCCGGGTCCCTCTCTTTAAACACCTTGATTACCCTGCCATCAATCGAGATGCTGTCGGTTCCGGCCGTTATCTGGTGTGGAAGATTGCCGAGGATGGAATCGTATTTAAGCAGATGGGCAAGGGTTTTCGGGTCGGTGAGGTCGTTGACCGCGACGAACTCCAGATTCTTGTCGGCAAGCGCGGTGCGAAAGACGTTTCGTCCGATACGGCCAAACCCGTTGATTCCAACTTTTATTGCCATTCATCCTCCAAGAAGAGATTGCGGTTCGCGGAAAGGTAGCCCCTATGACAGTGCCGACATCGATGGTATCAGGGCTGAATGGGAGGCGTAAACATTAGCCATCTCTTTGGCCACAGCCAGCGGTATGCCTCCACATCTGCGACTCCGTCAGCTTTGTTCTTGTGACATTGTGAGCTCGACGTACTTGTTGTTCTTGCTCCTTACAAATGGAATTCTCGCCAGCCAATATTTCTGATTGATCGCACGCCGGGCCTGGGCATATTCCTCGGGCGCTAGAAAGCGCGCGGTCGCAGAAAACTCGGGACCGGTAATTTTGCCGCGGATTGTGCAGGGAGCAATCCTGACTTTCGTTTCGTTGCCCAGTCGTTTCACCTTCCATGACTTGGCGTTCGCCATGAAGTAGAGCTTGTCATTCTCTTCGGCAAACCATACCGGCGTGCGGACCGGCGTCCCCACCATTCGATAAGTTGTCAGGCTAATATAACGCTGGCCGTGAATCTCAGAGGGAATGGGCGGCATGGGATGTCGAATAGGGTGGTATCGATATTGTAGAGCGCAAGTCCGAAGCCCGTCACAGTCGTGTCACGGGCTATGTTGACGGATTTAAAAACGTGACGTTACGCCCGGAGCGACGGGGAAAGCGCTGCCATGCGAGGGTCAGAATGGTCATTTCGTCTGAATATTAGTTCAGGTCAACTAGCTAGCATGCAGAAGTGCGGCCCAAGGATTTTTAGCCCTTCAATGATCCTCTACCGCGCTTTCACTTACAATATAGATCGCATGAATACGACAGCGAGACGACGGACAGAAGATATGAGTGAAGGCTGGAGGCAGTGGCAAGGCCGTACTGTCAACAATCAATATCCACTGCAGGCTTTTTTGGGCGGATCCGACCACAGCGCCGTTTTCTTGACGGTCGCCCCGGATGGAACGAAGGCTGCGATCAAGTTGACTGCGCCGGCCGCCTCATTGTTCGATGCCCAGATTACACGCTGGCGGGAAATATCCGATCTTGACGACCCCCGCCTCATTCGCATTCTCGACTCCGGTAAGTGCGATCTCGACGGCGTGCGCATGTTGTATGTCGTGATGGAATACGCTGACGAAAATCTTGGTCAGGTTTTAGCCGACCGCGCATTGACCGCGGAAGAGGCTCGGGCCACGATGCCATCCGTTCTCGAAAGTTTGGATTTCGCGCACGGTAGGGGCTTTATTCACAACCGGATTAAGCCGACCAACATCCTGGCAATCGGAGACCGCGTAAAGCTTTCGAGCGATAGTCTTTTGCGGCAGGGTGAGCAGGTAGACTCCAGTGTCGCAAGCGTATACGACCCGCCCGAAGCTGGGAAAGTTGCTCCCTCAGTCGCCACAGACGTCTGGCAATTCGGAGTGACGCTGGTGGAGGCTCTGACCCAACGTCGCCCCGGTCCTGGACAAAGCGGTCAAAGTCTTTCGGAGAGCGTTCCGGAAACATTTCGCGAGCTGGTTAGAAATTGCCTGGCGCTGGACCCGGCTCGACGCTCGACTGTAGGTCAGCTGCGTCGGGGAATCGCTGCGAATCCGGGAATCGCGAGTCGTCCAACTGTTCAGTCACAAACGACTGCGCCAGTCACTCCCGCTCGGCCGGCTGTCCCCACGGTTCCTGTGTCTGCAACGGTGAAAAGCCAAACTATTTCACGCGACTTGCCGCGACCGACTCTTGTCCCGGCAACCCCTCACCGAAAGATCCAGCCAAAATGGCCAATCTGGGCGGCTGTCGCGGCCATCGCCATCGTCGCATTAATTCTTTTTGGCCGCTCTAAGCGTACCCCCCAACCCACGGAGCAGCCCGTAAGTGAATCGCAGTCAGGATCGGCCAGGCAGTCAGGATCGGAATCGCCAAACTCGCAGCCAGACTCGAGTGCTGGCGCGGGAGCAGCGATCGGGGCGACGAGTCGCTCTTCAGCGAGCCGTTCATCGGGCGCCCCATCGGGTGGATCATTGGGTGGACAATCGAGCCGCGCATCAAGTTCGCCTGCCGACTCATCGCGAACGGCAGTCGCCGACGCTGCCAAAGGCGGTTCGGATGCCGGAGTCGTGCAACGCGTGATGCCCCAAATTTCCCCGAGTGCGCTGCGCACGGTTCACGGCACGCTCAAAGTGCGCATCCGGGTGAACGTCGATGAAGAGGGCAACGTGTCGAATGCCCGCTTCGAGTCCCCAGGACCGAGTAAATATTTTTCCAGGCTGTCGATGGACGCCGCACGTGACTGGAAGTTTTCTCCGGCGCAGAACGGAAATCGATCCGTGAAATTGCTCTTTGCTTTTACCCGCGGCGGGACCGAAGCTTCGGCGACACGCGAAAATTGATGCCTGAGTACCAGAGTAAAGTTATTGAGACCTAGTACCAGAGTAAAAGAGAAGTAAAGGTCAGGGCCTGATGGAAGGTCCAGTCCCAAGGGTTCACTCACCGCGCCGTCTTCCCCGGTTGCGCAAATTCCAAGATCATTTTGCCACCGACAACTTTCGGTCCACCAAGGGTTAAGTCGGGTTACGTCCGATTTTCCGTTCTTCGCGCCAATAGGGTAATCTGATGGTGCGTTCATGGTCAGAACCTTTTTTCCTATAACGCGGGTGAAGTAGGCGATGGGCCCGACCAGGGTCACAGCGGCGGTGACGACTCCGTCCCACCCGCTCCAAATATGCTTTTGAGCGGATTACCGTGCGATCTCCCTTAGAAATTTGAGGCAGTTGGCGGATCGATACCGCTCATGCACGGTTGGACGAATCGCAATCGGAAACCTTCATATTGAGCACCTCTTCAGACCCATCGTCACTGTGGCGCCTTACCGCGGCGCCGGTTTCACTCCCGCTCGATCGCTTGGACGTATGGCGCCTGCATCTTGAAGCGGCCACGACCCTGGAAAGCGATGAAACCCTTTTGTCGCCAGAGGAACTAGTTCGGGCCAACCGCTTTCGGTTTCAAAAGGACAAGCACAGGTTCGTTACTTGCCGTTCTGCTCTCCGTCGGCTGCTCGGCCAATATCTTGCTGTTCCGCCGCGACAAGTAGGCTTTGAATATTCTGAGTACGGGAAACCTGGCTTGAAAATAAGCGACAATCCACACCGATTGAGCTTCAACGTGGCGCACTCGGGCGATCAAGCTTTAATCGCTTTTGGCAGCGGGCATCAACTGGGAATTGACATTGAGAAAGTACGTGGTGATCTGGATACGAAATCTCTATCGGAACGTTTTTTTTCTAAGCGCGAACTGGGGGAACTTCGAGCTTTGCCGGAAGCGATGCAGCTGCCCGCGTTTTTTGCCTGCTGGTGTCGCAAAGAAGCCTTCATCAAAGCCATTGGAGAGGGGCTCTCGTTCCCATTGAACGAGTTTTCGGTGAGCGTCCATCCAGAAAGGTGCCCGGTGGTCGAAGACATCAAAGGTAGTGCTGAAGCGGGCCTGCGTTGGTCTCTGACGGATTTGGCGGTGGGTACTGAATATCGAGCCGCCGTCGCGGTGGATTCGTTGCATCTATCCATTCACACTTTTTCGTTTCCCCTGTAGATCAAAGGACGACCTTTTAAACCAGATCGTGGCACTTTTTGCACAGTTTTGGTCATAAAACTGAAGAAGTTGCGCATCTTTTTACAAAGCGTTGGGTTCCGATCTTCAGGTTACTTCCGATCTTCGGGTTACTATCGAGGAAGTGATTTGCTTCACGCGCCACTAGAAAAAGTTAGAGAATGGCACGGTGCATGCATCCAAGTATCAAGTAAGTAGCAGGCTCGGGTTCGAGCCTTTGGGCGGAAAATAATGATGAAACTGTCTCTAGCAGCAGCATTAATCCTCGTAATGAGCGCTATTTCCCCGGCGCAACAAACTACCTATTACAAGGGTAAAAAAACCGCTTCCAGGCCGGCCAAGAGTGCAGCCACGGTTCCAGTAGGCAAGGCGGTGGGAGGATCAAACGCCGCTGGCAACAACGCCAAAGACTTACAACTCGTTGAGCGTCAGAATGCCAGGGGCATCAAGCCGGACGCTGCTGCAAAGAAAAAGCCGCCCATGAAAATAGCACAATTAAGGGACAAGCCCGCACCTCCGATGAATTTCAACGGCAGTACGCCGAAATCGAACGGCGGGTTGAACCGTACGGCCAATGATCCTTACAAGGGTAGGCTGAAACAGAAAAGCACCGGAAGCCACAGCCATTAAGCTTCATATTTCGAGCCTCATATTTCGCTCACATTTTTTAGAGAATTACCGAGCAGTTTCTCTAGCGCGGCGCCGGGGACCGGTCTGGTGCAGGAACGGATTGCGGCAAGGCTTGCATCTTGGGCTCTTTTATCGAGTACTTGAATAAGCAATAGAGAGCCCGGAATCCGTCCTTCCAGCCGATTTTCTTGCCTTCTTCATAGGTGCGCCCCCAGTAGCTGATTCCCACTTCATAGATCCGCAAGTGGCGCCTTGCGACCTTTACCGTAATCTCGGGCTCGAAACCAAAGCGATCCTCTTCGATCGGAATCGACTGAATGATCTCCCGCCGAAACACCTTGTAGCAGGTTTCCATATCTGAGAGATTGACGTTAGTAAGGCAGTTGGAGAGCAACGTCAGCAGCCAGTTGCCGACGGAGTGCCAAAAATAGAGCACTCGATGGGGTGCTCCGCCAAGAAAACGAGAGCCAAACACTACATCGGCCTTCCCCTGAATCAGCGGTTCGAGCATTAGCGGATACTCCGCCGGGTCGTACTCCAGATCAGCATCCTGAATAATTACGAAGTCACCCGTCGCTTCCTGAATGCCCCGTCGCAGAGCGGCTCCTTTGCCCATGTTTTGCGGCTGCAATACGACGCGAATTTGCGGATGCTGAGCTTGCAGCTCGGCAAGAATCTCCCGCGAACCGTCGCGCGAGCCGTCATCGACGCAAATCAATTCAATATCTATCGGTACAGACAGCACCTTCCCCACCACCTCTCGAAGTGTGGCGCGCTCGTTATACACCGGCATGACGACCGAAAGCTTCATGGGATGGACAAGAAATTAAATTGTTAAATGACTTACTGATTGTAAACCGCGCTTCGACCGCAATCGCGTTGCCGGGAGGCTAACTGTCCCGGTGCACCGACTCTGGAGAAAAAGCGGGAAGGCAAATGGCAACATACTCTGCCCCTCCATTCAAAGGTGTGGAATAGCGAACCCACTCTCCGCGATGCGCAATGACCGCTTGCCCCGCCTGCACATCCAATTCTCCAGATGTGTGGTGCACCCGCAAAGTTCCGCGCAACACCAGAGTGTATTCGTCGAATTCAGGCGTCTGCCCCGGTTCTTCCCATCCTTCCGGGCTTTGCATACGGGCGACACTTGCGTCCTCCGTCGAAGTGTTTACTCTTCCAACGTACTCGTCGATCACCTTGGGCTTGTTTCCCGCAGGCGCAATACGCGTCGGTTTCGGGATCAGTGTGGGCATGGTGAAGCATGGTATCAATCCATGCGCCGCGGCACAAACTCTGTCTAAACGAAATTCTATGCAGCGGACTGATTATCGAATACCCGGCGCCCGAGTTCGTGCTCTACGACGAGAGATATACTTTGTCTCTGTCGTCACAGTACTGTTCATAAATACGGGAATTTTCTATGAAAACAGTCAGCGCTGCCGAGATGCGCGAAATCGACCGTCTCACTTCGCAGCGCTTCAACGTATCTTCCATTACCTTGATGGAAAACGCCGGGGCGGCTGTCGCCCGCTTTGTGCTGTCCGATCATACTGCGGCGAAGTGCATTGGCGTGGTTTGCGGCAAAGGGAATAACGGCGGAGATGGATTTGTCGCTGCCCGCAAGCTGATCGAAGCGGGCCATGAGGTTCGAGTTTTGTTGCTGAGCGACCCGGGAGAGTTGCGCGGCGACGCGGCGATCGTCTTTCAACGTTTGGTCGACCGAATCAAATCGCTCAAGCACGTGCGACCTTTACCGTTCATCGCCCGTCAGCCGGACGATCTCAAACCGTCGGAATCTGCTGATGTGTTTGCCGCGGATCTCATGGTTGACGCTATCCTCGGCACCGGATTTCGCCCTCCACTCAATCCGTTATATGCTGCCGCGATACAAAGGATAAACGAGTCGTCGAAGACTGTTGTTGCGGTCGATATTTCTTCGGGAGCGAATGCCGATTCCATGCATCCGCAAGTCGGGGACGAGCCAGCCGGTAATGAGGTTCGCTCGGCGTCTCCCGTGGTTCGAGCCCATGCTGTTGTGACCTTCACGGCCCCCCGACCCGCCCATCTTTTCGGCGGACTGACCAAAGGCCCAATCGTGATCTCGGATATCGGCTCGCCCGAGGCGGCGGTCGTTTCGCAACTCGGCATTGAGCTGAGCACGCCCGCTGATTTTGCCTCTCTTCTGGAGCCTCGCGCCAGCGACAGTAACAAAGGAAATTACGGGCACGTTCTCGTGATTGGCGGCTCGCTCGGTAAGGCCGGAGCGGCGGCGATGGCGGGGTTCGCCGCGCTCCGGGCGGGCGCCGGCCTCTCAACGGTAGCCACTCCGAAAAGCGTGCTGCCGACGGTCGCAGGCTTTCATCCCGAATTGATGACCGAAGCTCTATCAGAAACTCCAGACGGAACGATCGCGCGCCAGAATGATGCCGCAGCTTTTGCTTCGCTCCTGAAGCGGAAGACTCTGGCCATAGGCCCCGGTATTTCCCGCAATCCCGTCACTTCGGAATTTGTTCGCGCCACCTTACAGCAACTCGAAAAAGACTCAACGGCTGTGGTGGATGCCGATGCACTGAATGCATTCGAGGGTCGTGCCGAAATGCTGAACGGCCGCGGGCGAACACTGATTATCACTCCGCACCCCGGGGAAATGTCGCGCTTGACCGGATTAACTATTCCACAGATTCAGAAAGACCGGCTCGAGGTGGCGCGAAAGTTTGCCAGAGAGCACGAATTAATTGTCGTGCTGAAAGGCCATCGCACTTTGATTGCCACGCCCGATGGAACAGTGTGGGTGAATCCGTCCGGCAACCCTGGAATGGCGACGGGAGGGACCGGCGATGTGCTCACTGGAATGGTGGCAGGTCTCGTTGCGCAGCACCCGCAAAACGCGACGGAAGCGACGGCGCTCGCCGTGTATCTCCACGGACTGGCCGGCGATATTGCCCGAGACTCTGTCGGAGAAAGTTCGCTCGTCGCGACCGACCTGATTACATTTCTTCCGCAAGCGTTTGCCCGCGCCAGGAATGAGCAGGCAAAAGAATTTCGACTTCAGGGCTCGTAGTTGTTGCGTCACGCGGCTCGCGATAACTTTTGCCGCTGTCTGCCCGCGTCTCCAACCGAACACGTCCGGCCTAAGTCGTCAGCGCGGAATATAAGTGTCCAGCATGGGAATGAAGCGCGATCCAAGGGTCATTAATCGTGCCTCGGCAGCGTCCGCTGTCTCGTGCTCGCCCATAGGCGTCATCAAGCGGACCAGGCCGCCATCGCTGCGGTTCATTTTTATTGAATCAGAGACCAGATAATACTTGGCCGAGTATTCGCTTGCCAGCGCCCGGCCATGAGCCTGAAACCAGTAAAGCACCAGCATCCGGTCCTCGCCTTTTACGACAACGTAACGGTTCGCCGGGAACGCTGTCCCATCGGCCCCGGGCAGTTTCACGATCTCACGAGAAATAGGAACCCAACCCGCGCCTGGAAGGCAGTGGTTCGGCGAGTGAATCGTGTCGCCAGCCTTCTGGGAAGGAAAATAGGCGATGTAGAGGTTAATCCAAGGATCTTCTCCCGGTGCACTTTTTTGATAGTCGCGGACAAGAAATTCGCCCGGACCAAGTATCTTCCGAGTCTCCGCATCGAGCGGATTGTCAGTTCCGCTCCATCCGTCAATCTGCGCCGGTAAATTGGCGAGCGAGGCGCGCGGAGGAAAATATTCGGCTCGAGAGTGCGCCTGAAGAATGACCGCGGCCGTCAACATGAGGACGGCGGCAATCCCGAAGCGTAGCGAACTTGTTTTCATGCTGGTTGCACCCCGGGATCGTCTTTCCAGATGAACGTGATCAGTCGGTGAACGCCGAAGAACAACACCAGGGCAACGACGAAGATCAGCCAGCCCGAGAAAGTATGAAAAAATCCTTCCGCCTTATCGGGGTTCCAGTACTGCACAAGCATCCCGGTCCCGAAGATTCGGAAGCCGTTGGCCGCGACCGCGATAGGAATCGCCGAGATCGCGAGCGCGATTCGCACCCACGTCCTAGGCTCCATCATGTAGCCATAAATGATGGCAAGCGTCAGTAGGGTAAGCAGCGACCTGATTCCGCTACACGCTTCAGCCACGTCCAGGGGCAACAACGCGAGCAGGATGATATTGCCTTGCCTCAATACCGGAACCCCGACCGCTTCAAGCATTCCAGTTGCTAATTTCGAGGCAAATTGCTGGAGGGGAAAAGTGACCTGCTGAAGAAGCAAATTAGGAATCGGGATCATCAGGATCAGGACCGCCCAGGGAAAAAGAACCGCGCGGAAGAACTCCCAGCCCGCAAAAAGAAGGATCAGCCCGGCGAGGATAACCAGGAGCGAAGTGCGTGAGAAAAACAATTCCGCCCCGAGCACCCCCAGCATCAGCATTACAAGGCCTACCACAAGGATCGGTAGGCCCAGCCAGGAAGGTTCGAGCGGAATTGTTTTCAATCGCTTGCGGTCCTGCCACAAGACAAACA
Organism: Acidobacteriaceae bacterium; assembly: GCA_025361625.1. Classification (GTDB taxonomy): domain Bacteria; phylum Acidobacteriota; class Terriglobia; order Terriglobales; family Acidobacteriaceae; genus Acidiflorens. The sequence goes on along the minus strand of JANYKL010000065.1, from coordinate 4,717 downwards.
AGACAAAGAGTGGGACAAAAATGCCGTGTGTAAAATTGGGGTCGGCGTTCGGTCCGATCCACTGCAAAACGAGCTTTGCCAGAATAGCGGCGTAGAGCCAGACAAGAAGGAGAATGAGTGTCACTCCCTGCCACAGCGGCAGTCCGATAGCCAGATGCGTCGGCATCAATGGAAAGGCGGGACGAGCTAGTTGGACGGAGTTAGCCATATTCCGCTTGGAATGTTTTGAGGATATGCGAAAACCGGCAAGTCGAGCAAAGCAAATGCTGAGAAGCAGTGGGCTCGTGCGTTACTACTTGCGATAACCTACTCATTTACCACGCAACTTACCTTTCCGTTGGGTGGGGGAGACCAGGGTATTTTGAGGCCAGCCCTCCCTAAATTTACCCTTCCGAGAAACGATACCGACTCGCGGCCAGTTGAACCAGTTGATTACGGGAGATGTGGGCAATTAATTTCCCATTAATCCGCAATGTGTTAAATTAATAGTCGCGGCTAAGACGTTAGCCTTCTTCAAGTAGATGATACCAAATGACATAGCGCATCAACTTATTTCTTTGAGCCCAAGAGAATTGGCACCGAGGGTGCTCTAAGCTAGTGCAGCCTCTTTCCGAGGCAGTTTTGCCTTTTAGGACAGAACCTTTCACACGTTCGCGCGAAAGCATGGATCTCGGGAAATCTAAGCTGGCAACCAGTCACGCAGAGAAAGGCGGGCCCATCGCCTTGAATTCCCGCGCCTGGGTCGAAAGTATCAGTGCCGGCATGCGCACCGTCGAAGCGGTGATTCGGGAGCTCGCGCAGAACGATGTTCCGGTACTCGTGGTCGCGGAGCGAGGGGTAGGGAAGGCAGCCGCTGCAGAGCGAATTCACAAGCTCTCGCAACGCGCATCGAAGCCATTCCAGGCTTTTCTTGGCCGTGAAGCCTCACCTGAAATTTTGGAAGCATGCCCGGGCAAAAGCGGCACCGTCTATCTGCAAGATGTCGAAGAGCTGTCAGCGGCGGCGCAAAAAGAGCTCTTTCGACAAATCGAGCTAAACAATTCCGGACCCGACCGCGCCCCTCGCTTTATCTGTGGCACTTCGCGGGAGCTGCAGCCCGAAGTCGTGGCCGGAAATTTTCGCGAAGACCTCTACTACCGGATCAGCGGCGTTTGCCTCCGTCTTCCACCCTTGCGGCAGCGTAAAGAAGATATCCCGGTGCTGCGGGACTGGTTCATCGCCGGAGCTGCACAGGACCTTGGACGCCCAATACCCGTGCTCAGTGCGGAGACGCGAAGCTTTTTCATGGAATACAGCTGGCCGGGGAACATGCGGGAGTTAAAGGATACGGCTCGCGCCATTGTTGCAATCGGGGATGACGCCCTTGCAATGGGCGGACTGCGGTCGCTTTTGCGGCCCACACTGAACCACGGCAGCAACGGCGAATCAATATCCTTGAAAGACGCGGCCCGTGCCGCCTCTCGCCAGGTCGAGCGGGAGATTATCCTGCAGGTCCTGACGAAGACACGCTGGAACCGGCGTCGCGCGGCGGAGCAGTTAAAGATCAGCTATAAGGCACTGCTTTATAAATTGAAGCAGATTGGCTATCAGGAATACGGTACATAAATTAGTGCTGCACCACGCGCGACCGCACCACGCAGCACCGCATTACGCAGCACAAGATGAGCAGGCGGGTTGAAGAACGAGTCGTCTGGAACGATTGCAAGTTGAGGAGAAGATATGAATTGGAGATCGAAAACAGCGGTTGCGGCGCTCAGTTTAAGCAGCGCGTTCGCGCTGTCACAGGCCGTACCGCCCCCTCCGCCGCCGGCAAGCTCAAACGAAACGACTTCGAACGGCGCCTACACGTCAGCTTCGGACTCGACCAGTCGGTCGACTACCGTCCCGCAAAGTCCTGCCGCGCAAGCGAGCATGGGCGGCGCCGAATACAGCATCGGGCCCGAGGATGTGCTCCACGTCGCGGTTTGGAAGGAAAACGATCTCACCGCAACCTTGCCGGTTCGTCCCGACGGCAAGATTTCGTTGCCCCTTCTAAATGACGTGCAGGCGTCCGGCATGACTCCGCAGCAACTGGCGGCCTCGCTCACCGAGAAGCTGAGAAAATATATCGCCGACCCGCACGTGACCGTGGTTGTCACTACCATCAACAGCAAGCGGATTTACCTTGTCGGAGAGGTATTGCATACCGGAGCGACACCGTTGTCTCCGAATATGACGGTGCTTCAGGCTCTGTCAAGCGCGGGGCTCAATCAGTTTGCCAAGACAAAGGGCATTTACGTGTTGCGCACGGAGAATGGACGGCAGCAGAAGTTGCCGGTCGACTATCGGAAGATCGTAAAAGGTGAGCGGATCGAACAAAATTACATCTTGAAACCGGGGGATACGATCGTTGTCCCGTAAGCGATGTCCCGTCAGCGATTGAGTTACGTCGCGAGGCGGCGGATAGAAAATAAAATATGGTGATGATGCGAACAATGCGGCTGACCCTTCTGATGATGGCCTTGTGCCTTGCTGCGCTCGCGCAGAATACTCCCCCCACCGGAAACGAGAACACCGCGCCTCCTGTTCCAGGTTTCGGCCAGACCGCGCCAGTGCTGAGTCCGGACAATCCGCCAGTGACGGGGTTGGACGCGCCTCGCCTCGAACTTCCAACTGCGAGTCGCAGTTTTATTTCTCCGGCAATTCAGGTCAGCGAGTCGGTCGACACGAACGCCGGCAATGAGCTCGGCCACACCAGGGTGCAGTCCGTCAGCCGCGTGTTAGGCGCCTTCGATCTGCAGAAGTTCTACCCAAAGAGTGACCTCTTTATCGAATACCTTGGTGGCGGAGCATTCTATGCCCATCCTTTCCAGGTCAAGCAACTGGAGTCGCTAGGCTTCGACTACGTGACGCGCTGGCGGACGGGACAGGCAACTCTCCGTGACGCATTCAGTTACGTTCCTGATGGGTCGTTTCAGCTTGGCACTTATGGTGGAGTACCGGGATTCGGCATTGCAGCCGGCAGTGTTGGAATCGGCGGACTCGGCGGCGGCGTCCCGGGCACTAACGTTGGAAACAATCAACTGGGTTCCGTTGGCAATATTCCACGCCTGGCAAACACCGCCATTCTGAACGTGATTCAGGCGCTCAGCCCGCGGTCAGCATTAACCTTTGCCGGCGGATTCAGCAACGCGCATTTTTACGATCCGACGCACTTCCTGGTTAACAGCGACGAGTACACGGCGGAGGGCGGTTACAGTCATTTACTATCGCGGCACGATCAGCTGGGCGTCGTCTACGCATTCCAACTTCTACAATTCCCGCAGCAGAGTGGGGGACAGATCTACATTCAGACCGTCAACCTGCGTTACAGCCATAACATCACCGGCCGGTTGAGTTTTATTGCCGGAGCGGGCCCGCAGTATACGCAACTCGAAGTCGGCGGGAATTCCAATAAATGGTCGGCGAGCGGGCGGCTACAGTTGCATTACAAATGGCCGCGGTCATCGCTGGCGCTCACGTACGTTAAATTCACCTCGCAGGGTTCGGGGTTTTTTGCCGGAGCGGAAACGCAAGCCATCCGTCTCGGCTACCGCCATCCCTTTGGCCGCACCTGGGATTTCTATTCCGATCTTGGTTACTCGCATAACAAGAAGCTGCAGAACCTGGTTCTGTTTGGAGCGTCTGCTTCGAACTATGACGAGGGCTCGGCCGGCATCGTGGTGCGCAAGCATTATGGGCGGACCTACGACTTTTTTGGCGCCTATCGCTTCAGTGAAGTCGCCTTTGATGTTCCAGTCTGCATTACCGGCAGCTGCGGCCGGCTTGATCGACGGAACGTATTTTCAGTCGGAGTGGAATGGCATCCGACGCCAATAAGGATTGATTAATTTTTTGGCCGCCGACCGCGGCCAGACTGGTGAAACAGATTATGAGTGAAAATCGCGAATTAACCATGGACGATTATCTGGCAATGCTGCGGCGGCGCCTGAAAGTCATTCTGATTCCAGCACTGCTTGCCCCCTTGGCCGGCTTTCTCGTCTCCTACGTCTTCTCGCCAAAGTACACCTCGCAGTCCACCGTGTTGGTGGAAAGGCAGAAAGTGCCGGATAACTACGTACAGTCGATTATCACGGCCGACTTCACGCAGCGCGTGCAGACTCTCAGCCAGGAAGTGCTGAGCCCCAGCCGCCTTCGCCCAGTGATTCAGAATTTAGGTTTGGCCAGCAAACCAGACGATGAGAACAAGCTGATCTCCGATATCCAGCAGAACATGCAGGTCGAGCCGGTTGTCACTTCGATGAGCGGAGCCGGGGGTGGGGCCGGCCTATCGGGAGCTAAGAAAAAGAAGCCGTCTTCGTCCGACGAGCCGGCGCCCGGATTCATCGTCAGTTATACCGATGCGAACGCCGCGCGCGCCGAGAAAATCTGCAACGCCATGACGTCTCTGATCGTGGATGAGAACCTTCGCTCCCGCGCCGCCGTTGCGCAAGGCACCACCGAGTTTCTCGGTCGCCAGGTCGAAGACGCCAAGCGCTCACTCGACGAGCAGGACTCAAAACTCGCCAACTTCAAAAAGCAGTACATGGGGCAACTGCCGACCGACATCGACAACAACATGCGCATGTTGATGGCGCTGAACACACAGCTTGACGCAAGCACTCAAACCCTGAGCCGGGCTCAACAGGATAAGGCTTACACCGAGAGCATGCTGTCGCAACAGCTGGCGTCTTGGAAG
>JANYKL010000050.1 GCA_025361625.1 Acidobacteriaceae bacterium | reverse complement strand
GTTCATCTCCCAGGGCCGCGTCTTGTAGCGATAAGCGCCTGAAGTCAGCGCTCCAACCGGGCAGATGTCAATGCACATGCCGCACTCTTCGCAATCAAGATGGTCCCCTTCATTGGGAGCAATGATCGACCCCACGCCGCGGTTCTGCACGCCCAGAGCCCAGACGTCCATCCCCTCGCCGCACACGCGCACGCAGCGATAGCAAAGAATGCAGCGCGGGCGATCGAAATAAACGACCGGAGACCATTGCTGCTCCTCTTTGTGATTCTTGGCCTCCATGAACTTCGACTCGGCAGCGCCGTAAGAGAAAGTCATGTCCTGCAATTCGCATTCGCCACCGGCGTCGCACACCGGGCAATCGAGCGGATGATTGCCGAGCAGCAACTCGACCATGGCCTTGCGCGCCTGCCGAACCTCATCGCTGTCTGTCGTGACGACCATGCCCTCGCCGACAACGGTTGTGCATGCCGTCTGAAGTTTTGGCATCTTCTCGACTTTGACCACGCACATGCGGCAAGCGCCCTGCAACGAAAGTCCAGGGTAGTAGCAGAAAGAAGGAACCTCGATGCCCACTGTCTTGCAGGCTTCGATGAGCAGCGATCCGCTCGGGGCGGTGATTTTCTTTCCGTCGACAGTTAAATTTACGTCAGGCATCTTTATGATTTTCCGTATCGCCGGCATCCCGCCGGGTGTCGTGCGAACCCCGTCGCCCGCACCGCACAAATGATCCAACTTCTAGTTCGCTCTTGATGACTTATGGTCTTGCCGTAGAGACGCCGGCGCTACAAAGATCTAGGCCAACACCGGTTCTCCTGCTGCGACATTTTCAAACGGACAGGGCTTGCCATCCAGATGTTCTTCAAACTCTTTTCTGAATTTCTTCACAAATGCCATCGTCGGCATCGCGGCCGCATCTCCGAGCGGGCAAAAAGTCTTGCCCAGCATGTTTTCGGAGAGATAATAAATGTTGTCGATATCTTTCTTGACCCCGCCACCGGAATGGAATCGCTTCAAAGTCTTCTCCAGCCAGTCGGTCCCTTCGCGGCAAGGGATACACCATCCGCAACTCTCATGTTTGTAGAATTTCATCGTCCGCAGCGCGAACTTCACGATGCAGTTTGTGTCGTCGATCACGACCACTCCACCCGAACCAAGCATCGATCCCGTCTTCGCCACCGAATCGAAGTCCATGGCAACGTCAATTTCTTCGGGGAGCAGCACTGGAGTCGAAGATCCTCCCGGCACAACCGCTTTCAGCTTCCTTCCGTTTGGAATTCCGCCGCCCACTTCATAAACCATTTTCTTCAGGTTATAGCCCATCGGCAGTTCGTACACGCCGGGCTTATTGAGATTGCCTGCTAAACAGAAAAGTCTCGTACCACCATTTTTCGGCGTACCTAACTGCGAATACCATTCCGCGCCGCCAAGAATGATGTGAGGGACGGCAGCCAGCGTCTCTGCGTTATTGATTACTGTCGGCCCGCCCCACAGCCCGACGACAGCAGGGAAGGGTGGCCGGATGCGCGGAATGCCGCGCTTGCCTTCGAGCGATTCCATCAACGCGGATTCTTCTCCCACTTCGTAAGCCCCCGCACCGCCATGCCAGTGGATATCGAGATCCCGTCCGCTGCCGAAAATATTCTTACCTAGAAAGCCTTTTGCGTAGGCGTCTTTAAGCGCCTTCTGCATAATCACCAGCAAATACCGATACTCGCCGCGCACATAGATGTATCCAGTTTTCGCGCCCACCGCGAGCGCCGCAATCATCACGCCTTCGATGATCGAGTGCGGGTCATGCTCGAAGATCAATCGATCTTTACAGGTGCCTGGCTCACTCTCGTCGCCGTTGCAGAGAACATATTTTGGCTTCGCGGATTCCTTGGGAACGAACGACCACTTCATGCCGGTGCTGAAGCCCGCACCGCCGCGTCCGCGCAGGCCTGAATTCTTGACCTCGCTGATGATCGCATCCGGAGCCATGGCAATGGCCTTCTGCACGGCCTTGTAGCCGTCAAGTTCGAGATAGCGATCGATATTCGTCGCGCCTTGTCCAAAGCGCTTCGAGATAACGCGTACCTCATCGGGATGGGAAACTAGCGTCGCCATTTTGTATTTTGTGAAAATCTTACTGTGTTCCCTTTTTCCTGTAGCTATCCAGAACCTGGTCGAGCTTCGCCGGGGTCAAATTCTCGTGGAAGTCGTAATTCACCTGCACCGCGGGAGCCCAGCTACACGCGCCGATGCACTCCACTTCCTCCAGTGAGAACATCTGATCGGCGGTGGTGCCTTTATCCTTGACGCCAAGCTTTTTCTTGCAGTGCTTGAGCAATTCTTCGCCGCCCACCAGCATGCACGCAATATTCGTACACACCTGCACGTTGTACTTGCCACGCGCCTTGGTTGTGAGCATCGAGTAATAGCTGATGACGTTTCGGACTTCAAGATCAGTCAGGCTCAGCCTTTGCGCCAACTCTTCTATGACTTCATCGCTCAGAAAACCGATTTCGTCCTGCGCGTAAAGCAACGTCGGGACGAGCGCCGACCGCTTTGTGGGATAATGCGTCACCATCTCCGCAAATCGGGTCTCGAATTGTTCAGAGAACTTCATAATCGTTACCGGTCAATATCGCCCAGCACCACATCGATGCTCCCAATCGCCGCCACCACGTCCGCAAGCAATTGCCCTTCGCACATCCTGGCGAGCGATTGCAAGTTCGCGAACGAGGGGCCGCGCATGTGCACTCGATATGGCTTCCCCGTGCCATCGCTGACCACGTAGTATCCCATCTCTCCGCGCGGAGACTCGACTGCCTGGTAAACCTCTCCCGCCGGCACCGAAAAGCCTTCAGTAATAATTTTGAAGTGATAAATGAGGGCTTCCATCTGCGTCTTCATCTTCTCGCGGTCGGGCAGCACAACTTTGGGAGAGTCTGCCTTGACCGGGCCTTCCGGCATCCCCGCGAGCGCCTGTTGCACGATGTCGATCGACTCGCGCAACTCCTGCACACGGCATAAATAACGAGCGAAGACGTCGCCTTCCGTGCGAACCGGAACCTTAAACTTGAAATTCTCGTAGCCCGAATAAGGAGCATCGCGCCGCAAATCAAGATCAATGCCGCTGCCGCGAAGCGTAGGCCCGCTCGCTCCCATGGCAATGGCATCCTCGGCGCTGATGTAAGCCACGCCTTTCGTCCGCATCATGAAGATCGGATTTCCCGTCAGCAGGTTCTCGTACTCGTCAACATTTCCTGGAAAGCGGTCGGCGAATTTCTTCACTTTCTCGAAGAATCCGAGCGGCGGTTCGAGCGCTAAGCCGCCAATGCGGAAATAAGAAGTCATCATCCGCTGGCCGCTGACCATCTCGAAGAACCGAAGAATGTCTTCACGTTCGCGGAAACAATATAGAAATACGGTCATCGCCCCAAGATCCATGGCGTGGGTTCCGAGCCACACCAGGTGCGAATTAATGCGGGTGAGTTCGTTCATCAGAACCCGCATCCACTGCGCTTTCGGAGGAATTTCCATCCCCAACAATTTTTCTACCGCCAGGCAGTAGGCGAGGTTGTTGGTGAGGGGACAGAGATAATCGATGCGATCCGTGAGCGGCACCACCTGGTGGTAAAACTTCGCCTCGCAGGTCTTTTCAATTCCCGTATGCAGGTAGCCGATCTCAGGCTTCATGCGAACGACGGTCTCGCCATCAATCTCGAGCACCAGACGCAGCACGCCATGGGTCGATGGATGCTGCGGACCCATATTCAGGACCATGGTCTGATCGATGCTCTGATCGCTGCTCTGGTCCATGCCGCCACCAGTCGATTGGCGGTTCGATACTATGTCCTGATCGTCAACTGAGCTGGGGAAATTTGCCATGATCTACCGGTAGCCTTCCACCGGGTAGTCCTTCCGCAAGGGATGGCCCTCCCAGTCGTCGGGCATGAGAAGCCGCTTCAGGTTTGGGTGTCCAGTGAAACGCACGCCGAACAGATCGAAGATTTCGCGCTCGTAGAAATTGGCGGCCGGCCAGACACTTGTGACCGATTCGATCACCGGGCTTGATCCGTCAAGACGTGCCTTCAGCCGGATACGCTCTTTCGTCGAAATCGAGAGCAAGTGGTAAACAACTTCAAATCGCGGTTCTGAAGGATGCCAGTCGACGCACGTCACGTCGCATAAGAAATTAAATGGGCAATTCGGATCGTCGCGAAGCATGGCGCAGGCTTCACGAATCATTTCTTTCTGCAGCCAGACCGTCAATTCATCGCGGTCAAATTTCGCCTGCTGCACGACCGCTGCATTCCATCCCACCAGGCGCGCGATAGCCGGATGCTCTTTCAATTGCTCAAGATCGGTGATAGCAGGGGCAAGCGCCACTAGATGTCGCCTCGCTTCCCGGCTATCAGTCCCCAGTCGAGCACGCCTTTTTTCCAGACATAAAAAAGGCCGACGAGCACAATGGCGATGTAAACCATCATCTCCCAGAAGCCAAACATCTTCAGTTCACGCAGAATCACCGCCCACGGGTAGAGAAATACCGCTTCCACGTCGAAGAGGATAAAGAGCATGGCGACCAAATAAAATTTGACCGAGAATCTTCCGCGCGTATCGCCAATGGGCTGCACTCCGCACTCGTACGGAGACATTTTTGCGATGTTTGGCTTATGCTGGCCAACCAGATAGGAAAGGGTGACAATAATGCTCGCGAGCACCGTCGCAATGCCGAAATGCATCAGGAGAGGGAGGTAGCGAGCGAAATAATTGTCCGGCATAGGAAGAGGTATATATAATCTGCGCCAAGCACTCTAGTAAACGTTCCAGATTAGTTTCGGAGCGCGGAAGTGTCAAGTTTACTGGCGCTTGCCCAGCACTTTACTGTTCGTTTTCAGGAAAAGTTCAGGAAAAGTTCAGGAAAGTTTATGAAACCTTCAGGAGAAATTTAGGAAAAGTTATGAAAAATTCCTGATTTGAACCGCACCTTCGACATCCAGCGCCAGTGATGAAAGCCTGACCGACATGATTTTTGGTTTCAATACCGACATAAAACACGAAGACACCGTCTACCACGTGCAAAGCGAGGCGCGCGAGGCCGAGCAACTTCTGCAAACCCAGGTCTTCGTGCGCGGGCGCTGCATCGGGAAGCGCGCCGTGCCCTACGCGGCAGGCGGCTCGGGCGAAAACGATCAGGATAAAGAGAAGAGACTTCGCGATCTGCATCGCGAGATGCTCGACTCCATTCGCGATGGCAAAGTCGACGCCATGTTCGACAAGCGCGACACGCCCGAAACGCTGGCGGCGGAGAAAGAGCTTGACGTGGAGTGGATCAACGCTCACTCGGTGCACGAGAGCGGTTCGTTATCAATGAAGATTCGCGTGACCGACGGGGGCGCTACGGTCGAGGGCGCCCGTTTGACTTTGCGTTTCGCTCGTACCGATGCCGCTCCATACTATGCCCAGGTCCTCACCGACTCGAAGGGCAATGCGGAAATGAACATTCAAGTCGAACAGAGCGCGTTGGCCGATTCATCCGTTCTGGTGCAAGCCAACTTCGCGGGCCGCACCGCAACTCGCAAGTTCCAGCTACGAGCTGCATTGTAGCACTGCGATCTGAATTAAATTTACGACTGCCCAAATCCATGAACGTCACAATCAATGGCGAAACCAAGAGCGTTTCTTCCGAAACTCTTGCCGCACTCGTCGATTCGCTTGGAATGAAGCCCGACCGCGTCGCCGTCGAGTTGAATCGAGATATCGTGCCGCGAGATCGTTGGGCAGATACCGCCCTAAATGACGGAGACCGGCTTGAAATTGTCCACTTCGTGGGCGGCGGACGCCCCGGCATTGCCCCCGTATTTCTCCACCTGCTAACCTGATCTTGCCATCTTTTCTAGCGTGGCCCCGTCGTTCAACGGATAGGACTTCAGTTTCCTGATTTGCCTAACGACCTGTCATTCAATAGGTTACGTTATGCCAAGGCGCAAATTGTTCGATAAGGTGTGAGTTTTACCGCACGGTTGTTTCTTAATGGACTGGTTATGGGACTGAGAATTCTGGAAAATCACGAATTGCATCCTAATTCTGTGTGACACTTCGCGTTGTTGCTGATCTCGTTTTTCCGCTAGTCATTCGTCTTAATATTAGTGTCGTATCTGCTTTGACTAGCTGCGCCGTAAAATTAATGTCATCCGTCAATTGGGAGAAACCAAGCTCAGTAAGACCGTTAATTGGCGCAGCTTTCTGCAGGACGAGTATGGTTTGACTTGCGGCATTGGTGCCAGTTTGAGGCATGGACATAAATGCTAAACTGAAACCAACTCGACCTTTGTTCAGTTCCACAGATAGTTCGTCAGTGAAGGAGTCGATCTGATCTTTTGTTAAGGTCGTCAGCGTGGCTTGATTCGCTGGGGACAATAAAAGCGTCGTTATCATCTGCAGATAAAATGGTTTTTCCTTCTTTGACCTCATCACCTGAATGGCGATTCCGTTTCCAGTGGTGATCGAGTAGGCGAAATGGGTATCAGGAATATTGGCCTTCGTGAACGCCAATCCCAAGTCTTCCGACCACAACTTTACATTCTCCTCGATATTATCTGGGCCAGTCTCGGGAGGGAGGGGATTGGAAAGGATAGCGCGTCCTGTAAGGGTAAACAAAATAATAGCTGTGCACGCAGCCCCGGCGACAACGTATATAGCTCGCGGGGCGTAGCTTGGCCATTTGGCTTTTAGGACACCGATTAACGCTCCACCACCAATGATGATGATGATCTCCCAGAGTGCCCGCGAAAACAGACTTTGCCCGATCGCTTTCCAGTCCATGACCGGTCAAGCTTACGGCTTTTTGTTAATAATTCAAAATAGCCCCACTAGCCGCGCTCTTTGCGTTAACAGACCTAAGTGCCGCTTTTGTTTCGCCTCATGGGATGGTGTTTATGGGGTGCTGCGGGGTCTTAACAGGGTGATGTTTTGCCTATGGTAAGGTGATGCGATGCGATGGAAAAACTCCTGACAGCTTCCGAAGTGTCCGCGATGCTGCGAAGCACAAGGTTCGTGTTATGAATTGACGTCAGAGCGAGGTCACTTGAAGGTGAAATACCCATTACCGCTGTTGAGGATTAACGCCGGAGTGCTCTTCGTTAGGAAGAATGTTGAAGAGCGGGTTGAGAAGATGGCCGCGTGAGGGAGAGCACAAATGCCACGGCTCTTACCGCTTGAAAGCATTCAAGACACCCTTAGATGGTATGAAGAAAATCTTTGTGATGTAGATTTGCGTGATCCTAGAGGATTTCGAGTTCGATTCAAATGTGAACACTTTATCCATCACATAAAACTGACGAATAAATACGGGAAGGAACCTCGAAACAGAACGTTGACGATTGAAGAGATAAGGGCGGGAAAAATTCAATTCGTTTCGGGACGTTATAACATTCAACGTGCTTCTGAAATTCCTTGGGCAGTTGAACTTGCAACCGCACCAGATTGCATTTGTCCAAACTGGCAAGCATTAGGGACGGGCGATGAAAATTACGTCAGAAACTTCGGCACAGCGAGGCTTTCCGCAGTGGAGAGTTCTCGTATGTAAAGTAATTGGTCAGACACGACACTTTTCAACACTATTTCCGTGCGAGGTGCGTGAAAAGCATTTGGAGAGTAAGATTTGGCCTTAAATAAGGCGAGCGGACCGTTTGGCCCGCTCTACCGAACTTCCAGCCCTTCGGTTAGGGCAAAGCCAGCGCGAGGCTGGCGAACTTCAATATTGATGATACTCTAACCTTAAGAAATGTCAACTCCTTGCTATGTTGTTAAAACTACGCCATTTACGCCTCGCGCTTCGGCTCAATGAAAGTCGGAACATGCCATGTGTTATGGAGCGGACCATGGAGATGACACCACGCTTAACCAATTATTGGACAGACATTGTTGGTAACGTCTGTCGTTGTTGATCATAAACGTGGCCCCGTCGTTCAACGGATAGGACTTCAGTTTCCTAAACTGACTATGCAGGTTCGATTCCTGCCGGGGCTACCACTTCTCGATTCACTCCGGCCACGTTCTTCTCAAATTCCTTCCAGCCCTATTGCGCTTCATAAACTAGCAACTGCAACTTAGCGTCCGGCTTTCCCTTGCCAGAGGCGGCGACGTACAGCCGGTTCAAGTCAGGAACAAAGATTGACGACTTTGCGCGAAAGGCAGTGGGTATTTCGGCGACGTGCACATAATGGTCCGCGTCGCGCTGCTCGAAGACCGATGCGGTTTCGCTGCCGGTAACATAGATACGCTTGCGGGCGTCGTCGAACGACATATCGCTGTTGACGCCAACACAAGGCAGGGAAGCGACCAGTTTGCCGTTATCGGCGTTCAAAACGATAAACCGGGCTGGCTCCCGCGAGGCGACGAATAGACGACGATTCGGTTCGTCCAAAAAAATGGCGTGGGCAACGTGAGCGTCAGGCAGCGGCCACTTCGCCACGAACTGGCGAGTCTTTAAATCAACGACTCCGACTTCGTCCGTGCCTGTCAGATTGACGTAAAGCTTTTTGCCGGCGCGGTCGACCACCATGCCTTCGTTCGAACTGCCCGGCAGTCCTGCAATATCGCCGACCTGCTTGAACGATTTTGAATCGATAATGCTGAGAACATGGGTCGGGCCGTTGGAGCCTCCGCCGTTTTCAACGTAGTAATACCCGTCGACCGGATTGAGCACCGCATGGTCGACGCCCTCGCCCAATTTTATCGACTTCACAATCTTGTACTGCTTGCAATCGACGAGACGCACCGAACTATCGCCACCATCCGTTACGAGCAGTTGATCGGTGTCCGGCAAGAACACCATCATGAGTGGCTGGCTGAAGCCCTCAATGCTCCGCGTGCGCTTGCCCGTGTGGAGGTCAAATACTTCAACGGATTTGTGTTCCTCTGCCGCCAGAAAGAGGCGGTTGCCCTTGACATCGACGCCGAAGTGGTCGAAGTCTCCACTGAATCCGGGCATCGGAGTAGCCGCCACCAGCTTTAACGGAGCCTTCTCTTCCGCCAGCGCGGGAAGAGCACTCAAAGCCCACAGTGTTGCCACGATGAAAGCGGTCGTTCGTCTCAAGTTGTTCCTCCCAAAAATAAGTCTAACGGTCTAAGAATGCGGCCAACCAGGATTATACGGGGCAAGAATTTGCATCCCCAAAAAGCTTTGCGAATGATTGCAACAATCAGCCGCGCGACTCGCTCCAGTTCCCGCCCTAACTCCGCAAGGATGAAATCAGATGCAACTTATTTACTCCCGAAAGGGCGAACAAACTGGGATAATATGAAGGAGTAGTTCCTGCGATCCCTTACACTTAGCGAACAACCTTGGTTATTACAATTGCGTCAAACCTGACGCCGTCATGATGGTTGCCGGAAAGGCGATGCATGCGATTGCTGAGTATTCGACTGATTGTTTCGCTCATCGTCGGCATCACGCTGGTGTCTTTCGGATTCTCGTACTACGAAGTCCTGGCCAAAAAACGCTCTCTCCGGACCGATCTCGAGGGCCGCGCCGAGATGCTCGGCGAAAGCCTGGTGGGGAACGTCGAGCGTGCCTGGAATAACGGATCCCAAAAAGATTTGCAGAAAGTGCTGCAGCGTTTCGGCAGCCGCGAGAGCCTCCTTGGAGTTGCGGTTTACAACCGGCAGGGTGGCCTCGTGGCGATCAGCCCTGCGCTCGCGAAAACTTTGACGGTAAGCCCAGCCGCTGTTTCACAGGCTATGAATGACGGCCATCAAGACGCCGTCTACGACCGCGTAGGGGATTTACCGATTCATATCCTGGCCCTACCCGTCCGGAGGCAAGACGAAATCGTCGGTGGGTTAGCAATCGTTCATGACGTCAGCTATATCCGCTCCCAGAGCGTGCAAGTGTGGCGCGAAAGCTTTGTTCGTGTCCTCGTCCAGATGTTTCTGATTGTTCTTATCACCCTGCTGATTGTGCGCTGGAGTATTACCGGTCCAATCGCCCGGGCTGCTCTTTGGATGCGCGCGCTCCGCACCGGCAAAATTTCCTTTCGCAATGCCCCGCCTGACCTCGCGGAGTTTCGTCCCCTGGCCCGTGAATTCGCGACCTTAGCCGAGAGCCTGACTAACGCTCGTAGTGCTGCCGAAAACGAAGCGCGTCTTCGTGACACGGCACAGTCTCTGTGGACGGCGGACCGCCTCGCAGTGCAACTCCGCATGCGGCTGAATGACCGGCATCTTTTCGTCGTCTCCAACCGCGAGCCGTACATGCATCAGCGCAACGGAAAAAACATCGAAGTGGTTGTGCCGCCAAGTGGGCTGGTTACGGCCCTCGAGCCCGTTCTCGACGCCTGCGACGGCACCTGGATCGCTCATGGAAGCGGCAATGCCGACGCCGAGGTGATCGACGCCCACGATCGCATCCGCGTGCCTCCCGATGACCCGCGCTACACTCTGCGCCGTGTCTGGCTGACGAAAGAGGAAGAAGAAGGGTATTACTACGGATTTGCCAACGAAGGCTTATGGCCGCTCTGCCACATCGCCCACACCCGGCCGCTATTTCGCGCCGGCGATTGGCAGGCCTACCAAGACGTGAATCGTAAATTCACAGACGCCGTGCTCGAAGAGATCGCCGATGTCGAGAAGCCGGTCGTCCTGGTGCAAGATTACCACTTCGCCCTCATGCCCCGCCTGATTAAAGAGAAACGCCCGGACGCGCGCGTCGCAATTTTCTGGCATATTCCGTGGCCGAATCCGGAGGCCTTTGGCATTTGTCCCTGGCAGAAACAACTCGTCGATGGCTTGCTCGGTGCCGACTTGATCGGATTCCACATTCAGTCGCATTGCAACAACTTCCTGCATACCGTCGACCGCGTAGTCGAGTCTCGCGTCGATTGGGAGCACTTCTCCGTTCTGCGCAAGGACCACCGCACCCTGGTCCACCCATTTCCAATCAGCGTTGCCCTTACTGCCGATGATGTCGACGACACGACGAACGCGCTTAACGCCAGCAAGGCTAATTCCGACCGCGCTTCGCTCATGCGAAGCCTCGGTGTCGAAGCGATGTACATGGGAGTCGGCGTTGACCGCGTCGACTACACCAAAGGAATTCTAGAGCGCTTCCTTGCGATCGAGCGCTTTCTTGAGAAGTACCCTTCATACCAGGGCAAATTTACTTTTGTGCAGATTGGAGCTCCAAGCCGCACTCACATCAAGCGCTATCACGATCTGTTGGCGGAGGTCGAGGCTGAAACCGAGCGCATCAACTGGCGATTCCAGAGCGGCAACTGGAAGCCCATCGTCTTCCTCAAGCGTCAGCATAGCCACGAAGAAATACTGCCGTTTTATCAAGCCGCGGATCTTTGCCTGGTCACTTCGCTGCACGACGGCATGAACCTTGTAGCAAAAGAGTTTCTCGCAGCGCGCCATGACGAGCGCGGAGTGCTGATTCTCAGCCAGTTCACCGGAGCGGCGCGAGAACTGCGCGATGCCCTGCTCGTGAATCCCTACGACATCGATCAGACCGCAGACGCCATCCGAGCCGCTCTCGAAATGGCCCCCGAAGATAAACAGTTACGGGTCCACCGTATGCGCCAGCTCATCAAAGATCGTAATATCTATAGATGGGCCGGTGATTTGATCACCGAGCTCTGCGATGTTCGTTTGGATGAGCCAGAAGATAGCCATGACAAATTCCGCTCGAGCGTGTCCGCCGCTTGACTGACCAAGTCCAAGCCGAGCTAGCTTCGTCAAGTCCGTTGCCAGTGGAAAGGAAAGTTCGCAGTTGAGGCCCGAAGTTAAATCCGCTCTGACCCCGTTTCTTAGAACTGTTGCTGCGGCGCCTGAAGCCATACTCTTAGTCGATTACGATGGAACCCTCGCCCCCTTTCGCAAGCAGCGCGATCAGGCCTTTCCGTATCCGGGCGTCGCTCTCATTCTCCAGGAGATCGTGCGCGACTGCCACACGCGAGTCGTGATCATGTCGGGCCGCGATGCCACTGACGTTCTGCCCTTCTTGAACATCCATCCCCGCCCCGAAGTCTGGGGCATTCACGGCTTGCAGCGCATGAAGACCGACGGCACCATGGAAATGCCAAGCCTCGACGACCGAACTCTTGACGCGTTATCCGATGCCGACCGCTGGCTCGGCCACCAGCAACTGCGCCACAGCGCTGAATTTAAGGCTGGCAGCATAGCCGTGCACTGGCGAGGCATGAGCGATTCCGATGTCCATGATCTGCGCTCTCGTGTGATGCTCGGGTGGCGTCCAATTGCGGAGCAAAGCGGCCTCGATCTTCTCGAGTTTGACGGAGGACTCGAAGTTCGCGCTTCTGAAGCCGACAAAGGTGACGCCGTTCGAACCTTTCTCAGCGAGATCAGCGACAGCGTTCCGGTGGCATATCTAGGCGATGATACGACTGACGAATCTGCTTTCCGCGCCATCGAAGGCCGCGGCATCAGCGTTCTGGTGCGCCCGGAATGGCGCGAGACGGCAGCCCATCACTGGATCAAACCTCCAGAAGAGCTGCTCGACTTTCTAGGAATGTGGCTCAGGACCTGCTCGGAACATCCAGCTTCCTCTAAGAGCGTAGCCAGGTTGCCCGTAATCTCGCCGCCCGTGTAACCAATTCACATTCCATTTCGTGGCCGCAGCCCCAGCAAAGACAACGGGCGCAGGCTTCGGCTGCCGTATAATCGAATAACTGTGCTCAAGTATTCAATCGTAGTACCACTGCATAACGAGCAGGAGAACGTCACCGACCTGTACGCGCGACTCAAGTCCGTGATGGAAGCGAGCGGCGAGACGTTCGAAATGGTACTAGTCGACGATGGCTCGATCGATGGCACTTTCAATTTGCTTCGCGAGATTGCGGCCGTCGACAGCCGCGTCACCATCGTGAAACTGCGCCGCAACTTCGGGCAGACCGCGGGACTTGCGGCGGGCTTCGATCATGCGCGCGGCGAATACATCATTGCCATGGATGGCGATCTGCAACACGACCCCGCCGACATTCCAATGTTCCTCGAAAAAATTGCCGAGGGCTACGATATCGTTAGCGGATGGCGCAAAAATCGCGTTGATAACTTCTGGCTTCGCCGCTTTCCTTCACGCTGCGCGAACTGGTTCATGGCGAAATTGAGTGGAGTTGAGATTCACGATTTTGGAACCACTTTCAAGGCCTACCGCCGCGAGATCCTCGGCCAGGTGCCGCTCTACGGCGAACTTCATCGTTTTATTCCTGCCCTCGCCTCATGGTATGGCGCGTCCATTATCGAAGTTCCCATCAAGAACGTGAACCGCGAGCGCGGTGCTTCGCACTACGGCATCTCCAGAACTTTCCGCGTATTCTTTGATCTCATCACCATTCGCTTTCTCCTGAAATATCTTTCGCGCCCGCTGCACTTTTTTGGGACCGTCGGAATGTTCAGCATTATGGGCGGCTGCGCCATTTCGTTGTGGCTGATCGCGCAGAAAATTTTCTACCATACCGACGTCATGTACCAGCACGGACCCTTGATGATGTTCTCCGCTGTGCTCTTGCTGGCCGGATTGAACATGCTTGCCGTCGGTTTGCTCGGCGAGATGCAAGTCCGCCATTACCACGAGCCCACCCAGCGCGCTCCTTACTCGGTGGATCGCGTTCTGCGCGCGCAGAGTGAAGAGAGCACCATCTCAGAGTAGAAAAGCTCGCGCCAGCAATCATCCCCACCCGCGTCCCGATCCGCATCTGCAGCCCCCTCCGCAACGCGCTATAATTTCAGGCGCACCTATGCCATCCACAACTACTCACGAATTGCGCTTGGCGAGCCGCATGGCTCGCCTAGGAACCGAGACAGCGTTTGAAGTTTTAAATCGCGCCCGAGCCCTTGAGAAGCAAGGCAAACAAATCATTCATCTGGAAATCGGCGAGCCAGACTTCGACACTCCCGCCAACGTCATCGAAGCGGGAGTAGGCGCATTACAGAAAGGCTGGACTCACTACGGACCTGCAGCCGGGCTCCCCGACCTGCGCCAGGCGATCGCCGAATATGTGGCTCGAACGCGCGGCGTGCCCGTCTCGAGCGAGGAGGTGGTCGTCGTGCCAGGTGGCAAGCCTATTATTTTCTTCACTATGCTTGCCCTAATTGATGAGGCAGATGAAGTCATCTATCCGAATCCTGGCTTTCCCATCTATGAGTCGATGATCGATTACTCCCTCGGAAAAGCGGTGCCCATCCCGCTGCGCGAAGACCGCGACTTTTCCATCGACGTCGACGAATTGGCGGCACTCATCACCGACCGCACAAAGTTGATCATTCTGAACTCGCCCCACAATCCGACCGGCGGGATACTTACCAAAAAAGACATCTTAGGCATCGCCGAGGCAATTGGCGATCGCAACATATTCGTGCTCTCCGACGAAATTTACAGCCGCCTCATTTATGACGGAGATCACTTCTCCATCATGAGCGTGCCAGGCTTCAAAGAGCGAACTATCCTGCTCGATGGTTTCTCGAAAACGTACGCGATGACGGGATGGCGCATGGGATATGGGGTGATGCGCCCTGACTTGGCAGGACAAATTTCGCGTCTGGTTACGAACGCCACTTCTTGCACCGCAAGCTTCACCCAGATCGCGGGCATTGAAGCTCTTCGCGGAGACCAATCTTCGGTCGACCGGATGAGTGCCGAGTTCAAGCGCCGGCGCGACGTATTCGTTGCCGGGCTCAATAAGATCAAAGGCTTTTCTTGCCGCGTGCCGAAAGGCGCGTTCTATGCCTTCCCGAACATTACGAAAACCGGCTGGACTTCTAAGAAACTTGCCGACGCCTTGCTCGACGAAGCGGGCGTGGCGTGCCTTTCCGGCACAGCCTTCGGCGCTCATGGAGAGGGCTATCTGCGTTTTAGCGTAGCCAATTCTTTAGATAACCTGAACATGGCCCTGACCAGAATCGGCCGCTGGTGCGAATCCAATCTTTAATCGCATTTTAAAGTCTGTCCCTCCGACCTCGCCCCCGTCGTTTAGCCCACTCCAACCTCCGACGCCCGCAGTGTAAACTTGCTTCCCCATGACAAATATCGATAAACACCCTGCTGGATCCTTCTGTTGGATCGAACTCCACGCCTCCGACCAAAATGCCGCCAAGAAATTTTATTGCACTCTATTCGACTGGCAAGCCCACGACGAACCGATGGGTCCCGAAGGTGTTTACACCATGTTCAGACTCGACGGTCGCGACGCGGGCGCGGGGTGCAGCCTTCGCCCCGAAGAGCGCTCTCAAGGCGTTCCGCCGCATTGGATGCTTTACATCGCCGTCGATAATGCAGACGCGGCGGTGACCAAGGCGCAGCAACTCGGCGGCAAAATTATCGCCCCTGCGTTTGACGTCATGGAAGCTGGCCGCATGGCCGTGATCCAGGATCCAACCGGAGCCATGTTCTGCATCTGGCAAGCAAACAAGAGTAAGGGCATCGCCATCTCTGGAGTATCAGGAACGTTGTGCTGAGCGGACCTGAGCACGGACGACTCCAAGCGGGCTTCGGAGTTCTACTCCGGTCTCTTCGGCTGGCAGGTGCAGGCAGACCCGAAAGACAAGTCCGGCTATTTTCACATTAAGAACGGCGAGCGCTTTATCGGAGGAATGCCTCCCTCGGCCCATCGCAAGCCAGGCACGCCTTCGCACTGGATGATCTACTTTCAGTCCGACGACGTCGATGCGACCGCAGCGAAAGCCAGGGAACTCGGAGCCTCCCTCCATCTACCGCCGACAACCATGGAGGGCGTCGGGCGCATGTCGGTCATTGCTGATCCGCAAGGCGCGGTGTTTGCCATTTTCAAATCGGCCAGATAGCGAATAGTTACTGCGCAAGACGCACCGATTCATTCGCCGAATTTCATTGCCATGTTCCTCGCCCGTTTGCCTGCGAGCCCGCACGGTGATACAACACGTTCGTGAGAAAGTTAATCGTCGCAGCCTTACTGGTTCTATTGGCCTCATCGGGTGTGTTGCTAATTGTCCGTGCCGCTGACCGCTCGCGACACATCAATCTTCCGACCAGCAAGACTCTCACCCTTCCGGTCCCCGGCTATCTTGGGCGCACAAATAGTTTTCCCTCAACCATTGCACTCAGCCCGAACAAGCGCTTCGCCGCATTTCTCAACCAGGGGTACGGAACGCAAGAGACGGGCGCACGCCAATCCATAGCCATTCTCGATCTTTCAAACAACGAGCTTCATGACTTTCCCGACAATCGCTTGAGCGATGACTATTCCACGCGCCAAAGCTACTTTATAGGGTTAGCTTTTTCGACCGACGGCAACCATCTTTATGCGTCACTCGGATCAGTGACTGATCCGCCGGGCTCCAAACCCACCAGCACCGGAAACGGAATTGCGGTTTACAAGTTTTCTGAAGGCCAGGTCGCTCCAGAACGCATCATCAAAATCGCCGCGCAGCCGATTGCACAAGGCAGAGAAGTAGCGTTTGGACTATCGAAGACGCCCTCAGGCACTGCAATTCCTTACCCTGCTGGACTTGTTGTCGTTCCCGGCGCAAACGGCGACCGCCTGCTCGTCGCAAATAATCTGTCCGATAACGTGATCCTGCTTGACGCGTTATCGGGAGAGACTCTGCATTCATTCGATTTAAGTCGCAGCCGGTACATTCCTGCATCGTTCCCCTTCACTGTCGTCGCGAACAAGGCCGGAACCCGGGCGTGGGTGAGTCTCTGGAACGACTCATCAGTCGCGGAATTAAATCTGGAAACAGGGAAGGTCATTCGCCGGATCAAACTGCTGGCTGCCGACAAGGCAACCGATCCTGGCTCTCATCCAACCGCGATATTGCTTGATCCCAGGGAAACTAATCTGTATGTGGTTTTAAGTAACCTCGACGCCGTGGTCGCCGTCGGCCTCAACCAGAAAGACAACGACAACAATAAAGATATTGAGCTGAAGCCCTCCGACCTCCCGAACAGCGCCGGTTTCAAGCTCTATACCCTCGACCTCGGCTCGCTTCATGACCGAGGCACAGTTCCGCTGGCTATTTCGCTCTCGCCAGACGGCGAGCATCTCTTCGCAGCTGCCGCTTCGCTTGATGCCGTCGCAGAGTTTGATATTTCCGCCAATTCTCATCTTCATTCAGGGCCGGTCGAACCCATCGAGCCTCGCGGCTTTATTCCGACTGAGTGGTACCCAAGCGCCCTCTCGACGGTTGGCAGTGACCTGCTGATCGCAACTGCCAAAGGAGAAGGCAGCGGACCAAACAATGGACAGGGAAAGTTGAAAGGCGAACGGAAGCGAAAGGAACACCCTTATATACCGACCTTAATCGGCGGCTCAATTCAGCGTCTGAGTCTCGCGGAGATCGACAAAAATTTGCCCGCCTACACCCGTCAGGTCGAAGAAGATAATCTGGTGCGGTCGGATGGCGGCAAGTTTCAATTTGCCGGCGGATCGAATCCGATTCGCCACGTCATCTATATTCTCAAAGAAAATCGCACCTACGACCAGATCCTTGGCGATTTGGGCGTGGGTGACGGCGACCCCTCGCTCACCATGTATGGCAAAGACATCACGCCCAACCAGCACAAACTGGCGCTGCAGTTCGGAGTGCTCGACAACTTCTATGACAGTGGAGAGGTCTCCGGCGACGGGCACATCTGGTCGACCGCTTCCACAACCTCCGACTACAACGAGAAGATGTGGCCAATCGCCTACCGCAGCAAAGAGCGTACATACGACAGTGGCGGTTCCGTCGCAGATGCGTATCCGCTCGAGCAGGGCATCCCCGACGTCGATGATCCCGCGACCGGTTTTATCTGGGACAACCTTGCTCGCCGCGGGTTGAGCTACCGCATTTACGGAGAGTTCATCTCCGCCGTTTGGTGCAAGAAAGTCGCCATTTCAAAAGCGAGTTCGGCTGGCTCCGCTTCGCCCAAGGAAGGCACCTTGTCCCCGATTGCCGCCCCCTGCGCGGTCACGAATATAAAAAAGGGCGAGGCCCTTCCCCCCAATGTCGGCAATCCCCCCGGTGGCCCCAGTCCGTGGACTTGGCCTATCCCGCAGTTGAAACGGACGCGCCCAACCAAGGCGGCACAGAGAGACCACTACGATCCGCTGTATCCGGACTTCAATACGGATTATCCGGACCAACTGCGTGCAGATGAATTCCTGCGCGAATTTAATGAGTTTGTGAAAGAGAAGGGAAGCGCGAAAGAACTTCCGCAGTTCACTCTGCTCTATTTGCCAGACGACCATACCGGCGGCACCCGCCCCGCCCGCCCTACGCCTCAAGCTTCAGTCGCCGATAATGATCTCGCCCTTGGACGCGTCGTGGACGCGGTTTCGCATAGCCCTTATTGGGATGACACCGCAATTTTTGTGATAGAAGATGACGCCCAGGACGGCGCCGACCACGTTGACGCTCATCGCTCCATCGCCTTTGTCGTGAGCAAATACGCGCCGAGACAAAAGCAGTCGGTCGTCGTTCACGCCTTCTATAACACCGTCAGTTTCATACACACCATGGAGGCTCTTCTCGCGCTTCCCCCCATGAACTTGTTCGACGCGCACGCTCCTTTAATGACCGAATTCTTTTCGGCTCCAGGCGTCCAACCTCCATATCAGGCTGACGATTCCAACCTGCGGA
>JANYKL010000184.1 GCA_025361625.1 Acidobacteriaceae bacterium | reverse complement strand
CCATCGACGGCGCGCCGAAGAACGGTATTCGCAGACAAACTTGCGTCGGGGGCCTGCGCAAAAAGTACGGCGCCAGAGGCCAGAAGTAGTGCGGAAAGCCACGCTTTGCTAAGGGGCTTACTTGCCTGAGTCGACGCGATCCGATTCACAAAAGTAGCTTTTTTCATTCCTCTGTCTCTTGAGCAGGCCTTTCAAGGAGTTTAGACGTTTCGAAATCTTTGCGCCAAATTTTACGGTTTGTCATCTTCCGGCAGCGGTAGTCTTGCCTCAAACCGCTTAATTTTCTTAGGACAATGGCGGTTAAACATAAGCTTTAAGTCTGGCGTGAATTCGCGCAGTATCGCGGAGGTTGCATCGGAGCTTAGCGCTCCAGTAAAGCGGCCGACCGTTGCATCAACAGAACGATAATGCTGCGGATAGTATGCATTTTGGAGCAAGCTGGTTGAGAGCGCCCCCAGCATTTCAGAAGTATTGAATTCAGTGCGGCCGGTGTCCCCTCGCGTAATCAAAACTCTCGTCGCGGCGTACCAGGCTCGCCCGATCAAACTTGTTTGGGTGGAAGGGAAGTAGCGGGGGTCCTGATGCAAAATAGTCGAGAACAGATAAGTCTGAATGAAGCGGCGCGATTCGGTATCGGCCAGCGTAGCCCCGTAGCGCTTCCCCCAGCCCTGCATTCCCCCCCCATATTGCGGCCACTCCGCTGACATTTGGGCGATCCCCGCTTCGAATGCCGCTGTGGCGAATGTGTAAGGCGAATAAGCTCGCCGCGTAAACAGCAGCAGCTTGCAATGGGCGGAAAGCGGAACGTAGGCCGATGGAGCGTCGGGCAGAGTCACAGTCCCCTGACCGAAATTGGAAGGTATTTTTTCGAGGCAAATCTCAGAGGTGAATTTGGCCTGTACCGCCACCAATAGCATCTGGCTGCCCGAGGCGGGGCTAGTCGGGATCGCAGCCTTAGCCGGAGCGGGCACAACCCCGAGTTCCACTCCAGCGAATTCCGGACTGCCCACGCCTTCGCCGGAGGCCGACGCTGAATCGGAGTAACTCGAAATGAATGTGAGCTGCGACTTTTGCGCTCCGGCGGAGGAGCCCAAAACCGTAACGCAGGCGGCGAGGGCGAAGGCTTGTGCAACCCTTAACTCGCGAGCAAATTCCCGACGACTTCGCGCGCTTCTCAGAGTGCTCGTCAACATCTGGCCACCTGTTCCGAACGCGTGCCCCAAACTTCTTAGTGCACGAGCCTGACCAAACTGGTTTGTGGCAAAGCCAGTCTCCTGGTTACCGACCTTGTTACTTTCGCGGTACCATTCCCCTCTTTCCCGCGCCCAGTGCAGCCGGCGATTTCCTCCGCATGCATCTTGATGGGCGGGTTCCGGTCTCTCCCGATCAGGCAAGGCAGCCTCCGCGCAAAGAATAAGTCCAGACCCTCGGCACCGCCATCGTATGGATTCTGTAGGCCTTTAGGCCGTTTGCTGTAGGCGGACCCGCACCGATGGGGAGCGCCTTGACCGCCCTCAGAGGAAGGCCACCCAACCCGGCAGCCGTAGCCGCCAGTCTTCAGCTCCGGGCATCATCGGATTCCTCCGGCTCAAGCTTTGTGCATTTGTTTGCGCAGCGTCGTTCGTTTGGGGATGAGTTCAGGCTTTTTTCCTATTGCCGGCGCCCCCTCGCGCCAGTCGCGCAACCCTTTTCAAATCCGCAACGAATTTTGCCATTTGGTCGCGGCGGGCATTCGCATCCGGGGCGCGCAGAATTGACGACGGATGAACCGTTGCAAGCGCCTTTGGGGCCAAAGGCGAATCCACTAGCACTCCACGTTGACGAGTTACGCTGAAACTACGTCCGAACAAGGCTTGCGCCGCAGTCGCGCCGAGACAAACCAACACTTTTGGTTTGATCGCCTTCAATTCAGCGTCGAGCCAAGGCCGGCAAGCTTGAATCTCATCAGCTCTCGGCTTCTTGTGTATCCGCCTCTTGCCACGTTCAGCCGGTACCCACTTGAAATGCTTTACCGTGTTCGTTACATAAACTTCAGAGCGGTTGATCCCGGCTTCGACCAGCGCCTCATCGAATAGTTTTCCCGCAGGTCCAACGAAAGGAGAACCGGCAAGGTCTTCTCGATCTCCAGGTTGCTCGCCTACGAATATGATGGTCGGTTTCGCCGCGCCCTCGCCAAAAACAGTCTGAGTTGCGTTTCTCCATAAATCGCAGGCGCGACAGCCGCGCGCCTCCTCACGTAATTTTTTGATCGATGCTCCCGAAGTGATTCCACCCATCGAAACTTTCGCTCCATGAAAATCCGTGGTTGCCTGTTCCGCTGGCCTGGTAGATTTCGGTCTGGCTTTTTGATTTAGCATTTGTTTTCCAAATCTGTGCCTCGGTGCAGTAATGAAACATTGGAACGGCATTTTGCATCAGGGGGCAACCGGACGCCGGGCAACGGAGTTACTGTATTCGGGCTATCGACCAGATTAAACGAACGTGGGGGATCAGTTCGAGCGTTGCAAACTGTGCCCACTCGGCGTCCTTTGATCAGAGTGCAGTTGCATTCCACGCCACCGACGGGCGACGCGACCGCGCAGCCATTTATGTTGCGCTTAAATTGATACAGGCATACATACTGTCGTCTTGGTATGCTGGAGCAGGCAGAGCACGACCTTCGTACCCTCTGGAATGCAAGTAATAATCGACGTGTTTTCGCAAATTTTCGCCACCCTGTGGGCGCATAAGCTGCGCTCGTTCCTAACGATGTTCGGAATCGCGTGGGGAGTAGGTTCCCTGCTGCTTTTAGTGGGCTTAGGAGAAGGTTTCCGGAGCGGCAACAAACGCAATCTGTCCGAGTATGGCGAAAACATCATGATGGTATTCCCCGGGCGTGCTCCGGTAGTTCAAGGCAGCATGAACTCAGCGCGCGAATATAGGCTGAATTACCAGGATTACCTGGATGTAAAAAAGGAGGCTCCGCACGTAAAAGCTGTAACTCCGGTACTTTCGACCAATGATGTGCATGCGGTCAGCGAATTTGCGAGCGCCAGTGGACAGATCACGGGGGCCGAGCCGCAATATAACGGCATTCGTTATCTCCCGATGAAACAAGGGCGCTGGTTAAACGACGGTGATGAGGTCCAGAAGCGGGACGTGGTTGTACTCGGCGACGAAATGAATCGCAATCTTTTCCCCGGGCGTCCTGCAATTGGCGCGTTCATTATCCTTAACGATCACCGTTTTGAAGTTGTCGGCACTCTAGCGCGCGTGGGCCGGGGCGACGAGAATTCCACTAACACGCGCGCTTATATTCCCTTCCAGGTCATGCGCAGTGATTTCCCGCTCAAATCCGAAGAATCACGCGACGCTATCTCTGCACTGAATTACCAGCCCTGGGTTGCCGACGACCACTTGCTGGCGCAAGAGGAAGTGCGCAAAGTTATCGCTCGGAATCATCACTTCGACTATAAGGATCAGGACGCATTCGAAGGCTGGGACACGGTGAAACAGGCGCAGATGATGGGTACAATTTTCGACGCGATGAACGAGTTTCTCGGCACGGTGGGCTTGGTTACGCTGGCTTTGGGAGGCATCGGCGTCATCAATATCATGCTGGTAGCTGTTTCTGAGCGGACGCGGGAGATTGGCCTGCGCAAAGCGCTCGGCGCAACCAATCGCAGCATCATGATGCAATTTTTTGCGGAAGGCATCTTATTAACTCTGGTAAGCGGTTTAATCGGCATGGGCCTGGCAGGCGGACTTATGGGCCTGATGGGAAACTTGAATGGCCCAGGCGGCTTCGATCCGCCGCGACTCGTCCCGCGCACAGCGCTCCTTGCGATCGTGAGCCTAACATTCGCGGGAGTTGCAGCGGGTTTGTATCCGGCAAACAAAGCTGCGCGGTTGCAGCCGGTTGAAGCCTTAAGGCAGGAATAGCGAACCTCATGCTCCGCGATCTTCTTCAAGAGTCGTATGATGCGATGCTGCACAACCGGCGCCGCACCGCGCTCACCATGCTTGGAATGGCGTGGGGCATTGCCACGGTGGTCATGCTGCTTGCCTACGGAGACGGATTTGGCCGGGCTTGCGCCAACATCTTCGCAAACTTTGGAACAAAGCTTTTTATCATGGTGCCCGGGCGCTCATCGATGCAGTCCGGTGGAGAAAAAGCCGGAGCGCCGATTCGACTCACGCTTGAAGATGTTGACTTGTTGACGACGAACATCCCTCAGATTACCCACATAACGCCGAGCTGCAGCAAAGACGCGATCGTACAATATGACACTCGCTCGTTCACCATGCCCGTGAACGGCGAATACCCGAACACTTTCACCGTTCGAGCGCTAAATCTAGACCAGGGCCGGTTTTACAACGCCGAAGATCAACTTCAGCATGCCCGTGTCGCGGTCATCGGCTCTGAAACCAAAGATAAGCTTTTTTCCGGCCGCAGCGCGCTCGGAGAGCACGTACGCCTTAACGGCATCAGCTTCGAGGTTGTCGGAGTGCTGAACCCCAAGATGCAAGCGGGAGACGATAACATTAACCGCGTCGTCTACGTGCCCTTCACCAGCATGAGCGATTTGAAGGACACTCATTATCTGGATTCGGTCTGGTTCAACTACGAAACCAACGACTATCAGCAGATTGAGCAATCAGTGCGGTATATCATGGCCGCGCAACATAAATTTAACGCTTCGGACCGGCGTGCGCTTTTCGTATTCAACCTTATGGAGCAGGTCCACCAGTTCGAGATCATAACGCTCGGCCTGAAGATCTTGCTCGGCTTCATTGGCACGCTTACTCTTGCCATCGGCGGCGTCGGCCTGATGAATATCATGCTCGTCTCGGTCACGCAGCGAACTCGAGAAATCGGCATTGAGAAGGCCCTCGGAGCCAGGCGTAGCCACATCTTCTTTCAATTTCTTGCCGAGGCACTTACGATCACTTTCATCGGTGGCTTACTCGGAATCGTGCTCGCCTATGCAGTCGCTTTCTCGGTCGGCCGGCTAACGCTCTATAGCGCCATGGCGAAGCATGCAGAAGCGGGAGACATCCGGCTGATGATCAATCCAGTCACATTGTTGGTCGCGGTCGTGATCCTGAGCGTGGTGGGATTAGTGAGCGGGATGATTCCAGCTGTGCGCGCTTCGCGCCTCGATCCGATCGAGGCCCTGCGGTACGAATAATTGGAGCAACACATCTGGTCCTCCATCAAGACGTTCGCTTTACCTCGAAGTCGGTGGTCTCGAACCGCAAGCTGCGCAGAATACAGTAATGCACCTGGCAGCTAGCGCGCAGTTGCAAAAAGAATGAGGAGCTGGAAGGTGCCAGCTCCTCAAGTTTGTTGATCACTTCGGTTCTTACTTCTTTTCGGTTCTTACTTCTTCTCGGTTCTTACTGCTTCTCTGGAGCCTTCTCATCCTTTTTTTCGGTGTCCGGCTTATCCCCAGCGCCCTTTTCATCTTTCGCCTTTTCGATCGAGAGCAGTTCTACTTCAAAAATAAGAGTTTGGCCGGGCCCGATGTCAGCGCCAGCGCCGCGATCTCCGTAGGCAAGACTTGCTGGAACGAAAAGCTGCCACTTTGAGCCGACTGACATGAGTTGCAACGCCTCCGTCCAACCCTTGATGACTTGACTCACGCCAAATTTGGCTGCATCGCCATGTTTTGCGGAACTATCGAACTCCGTCCCGTTGATGAGCGTTCCGCGATAATTGCATGAAACCGTATCGGTGGCGGCTGGCTTGGGGCCAGCTCCCTCTTTGAGAATCTTGTATTGCAAACCGCTGGGCAAGGTAACAACTCCCGGCTTGATCTTGTTAGCGGCGAGAAATGCGTCGCCTTCGGCCTTATTCGCTGCTGCAGCTTTCTCCATCTTCGCCTGTTTGTCCTTGTTGACCTCAGCCTGCATGTCGGTCAACACCTTCTGTGCTTCCTGCTCGGTGAGCCGGGTCTTGCCTCCAGACATCGCGTCTTTTAAACCTTGAGACAACAACGCTGGATCAAAGGCGATTCCCTGCTTCTTCAAGCCTGGACCGACTTTGCCGCCAATGTCCATTCCGAGCGCGTAGCTAAACTTTTGAGTTTTTGTGGTCAGCGGTCGACCGACCGCAGGGTTAGTGGCGGCTCCAGTTTTTTTAGCGGGCGTTTTCGCTGTCGTCGAACTCTTGGGAGTGTTTGGGCTTGATCCCGCCGGGGACGATTGAGTCGTTGCCGAGGGAGCGCTTGCTGGCGGAGTCTGCTGCGAGTAACCCTCCGCTGCTAGCAGCGTGGTTGCTGCGGCCAATAGAAGTGCTGTCATTGAGTGTCTTTGCATTGTTCTATTGTCACATCCAGAGCAGTTCTGCGCAAAATACGGTTGTTACACTCTGGTAAACTCTTGCTTTTGTGCGCGGACAACCGCGTGCATGTTTTTTAGATAATCTGAATGCTCGATCTCAGCCGATATTCCAGCCTCGGAGCTGCACTCACGGACGCGCTTGATCGTTGGCCCAACGAGACGTGCCTGATTGAAGCCGACCGTGATCGAGAAAAGTTACGCCTGACTTATTCCGACTTTAAGGAAACAGCTCGCCCCTTGTGTCGAGCGCTCGAAGACGCAGGTCTCAACCCAAACGACCGCGTTGCGATCATCATGACGAATCAGTCTAAGTGGCTGATCTCCGCTTATTCGGTATTTTTTTGCGGCGGTGTCTTAGTTCCTCTTGACTTCAAGTTGTCCGCCACCGAGCACCTGCAACTTCTGGAGCATTCGAAGGCAAGATTTTTAGTAGTCGAATACTACTTGTGGAAGGCGATTACTCAGTCGGCAGAATTCTCCAAGCTTGCGGCCGAAATTGTGCTGATCACGGAAGCGCCTCCCGGAGTGGATTTACGCGGTGGGTATCGGTGGGAAGAGTTTCGGCGGAAAGGCGATCCAACAATCGCTGCGCGCAAGCGCGAGGATACGGCCTGCATCGTCTATTCCTCTGGAACGGGGGGCTGCCCAAAGGGGTGCGTGCTGACCCATGATGCCTATCTGGAACAATGCGCTTCGCTCACCGCATGGTATCCCTTCTGGCCTGGAGTTCGTTATCTCAGCATTCTCCCGACCAATCACGCCATCGATTTCATGGTTGGATTTATCGGCCCCTTTGTATGCGGTGCTTGCGTCGTTCACCTGCGCACTCTTCGCCCGGAGTTTGTACGTGACGCATTCGTACGTTACAGAATTACCTACGTCAGCCTTGTTCCCATGGTTTTAAAAAATCTAGAAAGAGGCATGCGAGCGAAGTTCGACGAGCTTTCTTCCGGAAAGAGATGGGCGTTAGATCGGTTGATCGCGCTGAACAAAGCGCTCACCAAGCGGCGCCCTCATGTGGCGATAAGCCGAAAATTGTTGCCAGTGGTCCATAAGGCTTTTGGCGGCGAACTACGGGCACTGATAGTAGGCGGAGCTTTCACCGACCCCGCTACATTGCAATTTTTCTACGACCTTGGAATCCCGGTCGCCTGCGGATACGGCTTGACGGAAGCTTGTACCGCCGTAACTCTGAACGATCTCAAACCGTTTCGGGCGGACACGGTAGGTAAGCCCCTTCCTGGTACGGAAGTCCGCATTTTGAATCCCGATAACGACGGGATTGGAGAGGTCGCGGTGAAGAGCTCTGCCGTGATGTCGCATTATCTAGACGATCCGGAGTTGACGGCGCAAACTATCGTGGAGGGGTGGCTGCTGACGGGCGATCAGGGCCGATTTGAAGACCGTGGCCACCTGCAACTCGTTGGCCGCAAGAAGAACATGATCGTCACCGAGGGCGGCAAGAACATTTATCCCGAGGATATCGAAGGAGTCTTCGACGGATTGGCGGTGAAGGAGTCCTGTATTTTCGCGGCAAATTACTTGTGGCCGCAAAAGGCTCTTGGTAAAGAAATGCTGATTATACTTTTGCGGCTCGAACCGAACCAGCAATTGGACGACAAGTTGCGCCAACAAATCGCGGCACAAAACAGAAAGCTAGCCGATTTCAAGCGGGTCGGCGGATATCTGGTTTGGGACAAGGATTTCCCCCGCACCGCGTCGCTTAAAATCAAGCGCGGAGAATTGGCATCGGAAATTTCAAAGGGCGCGTCGCGTCAATCAGTCGTCGAACTTTAGGCATCCATCATTGAACGAGAGCTTCTTAGCAATCATCAATCCGGCGGCGGGTGGGGGGCGTTGCGGCAAACGCGTAGGAGCGGCGCTCGAGCAGTTGCGGTCCGCCGGAATCGTGCTTGATACGGTTGAGACTCGAGCCACTTCTGACGCTACCCGAATCGCACGCGATGCTTATGAGCGCGGATACCGAAAATTTCTGGCGGTAGGCGGTGACGGCACAGCTTACGAAATCGTAAATGGGTTATTTCCGGTCTCCCCAGCAAACGCAGCGCGGCAAGGTCCTGCCGATGCGTCTCCCACTCTTGGGCTCTTACCGCTTGGCACGGGCAATTCATTCCTGCGCGATTTTCAGGATCTCCCTTCGGGCGAGACAGGTTTGCAGCACGCGATGCGAGCTCTTCGGGAGCGCCGTTCCCGTCCGTGCGATGTGCTGCGCCTCACGCATGCCGACGGCGTGGTCTATTACACCAACGCGCTCAGCATCGGTTTCGCGGGAGACGTCGCCATGCTGAGGCATCGCCGATTTCAAGCTCTGGGAAATTTCGGCTACTTGCTGGCAATTTTTGTGTGCCTGGCCAGACTCAATCGTCGCCCCATCCCCGTGCGTTATACCTTTTTGGAAGAGAGGCAGAATGATTTCGATCGACGGCGCTGCCTCTTTCTAACATTCAACAACAGCAAATTTACCGGAGGCACGATGATGATTGCGCCGGATGCCGTTACTGACGACGGACTGATCGAATACGTCCGCTGGGGAGCGATCGGTCGCCTGGCCCTGATTCGCAATTTGCCAACTTTATATAGCGGCACGCACACCAGCCATCCGTTGGCGGAGCACCACGCCGTGAGCCGCGTTGAATTTAAATTGGATGCGCCCATCGATGTCGTTGTCGACGGCGAAGTATTGTCGCTCACATGCCAGTCCATAGATGTGCTCCCCGCCGCTCTGAACGTGGTCGTTTGAACGTACGGGCGTGATATAAAACATCCATGTCGCAAGAGCGCAGAGAACGGCGAAGAGAGAAACTGAGCGGCGAAAAGAGCGTCGGCTCCCAATCAACGCGACTCATTCTGTACGCTGTGGTCACGCTTTTAGTCATCGGCGCAGCCTACTTTTTCTACCATCGCAACGAGCACCAGCACGACTCCTTTGCCCGCTGTCTTCACGATCGCGGCGTCAAAATGTACGGTGCCTACTGGTGCCCACACTGCCAGGACCAAAAAGAAATATTTGGCGCCTCCTTCAAAAAAGTAAACTACATTGAGTGCGGAGTGCAGGGTGATACTCATGCCCAGTCTCAGGCTTGTAAGGATGAAAACGTAAAGCACTATCCGACCTGGCAGTTCCCGCCCATGGGCGAACGGGTGGAACGAATCTTCACGCTCGACGAGTTGAGCGAACGCACGGGCTGCGCGCTACAGTGAATATTTCCTCTGACCGCTTGTTGAGCCTGATCGCCTTGTTTGCGGCTTGTGGCCTGGTCGTCTCTTCCGTTTCACTGCAGCATCACTACGCCACCTCGAAGACCGCATATTGCGAAATCGGTGAAGCGTTCAATTGCGACATCGTTAACCGCAGCGAATTTTCGACAGTCCTTGGAATTCCTGTGGCCCTGATTGGAATGGTTGGCTATGGCGCGCTGGCAGCGCTGGCAACCGTCTTCCGAGAACGGCGCGACTCGATGCACCTGCTTTTAGCAGGCTCCATAGTGGGTCTTGCGTTCGCCTTATATCTCACCTATATCGAGGGTCACGTTTTGGGAGTCTGGTGCATTTTGTGTTTGACGTCTCTGGCGTTGATTTCGGTCATCGCAATCCTCTCTTCGATGGGCTGGATGAAACCAAGGTCCAACAGGCTGCCGTAGGAGAGTTGCCTTCCGGTCCAGGTGTTTCTCCGTGCCGATCGAACTTAGCTTTGCAGGCTTAAGTCTGGTTCGAAGTTTAGATTTGTGTCTGGTGAATGTATAGACTTCGTGAGTTATGATTGGCGGTCTTCTTTTTCTTTGGTCATTTTATGAGGGGGAACAATGAAGGTTCGTTCATGGGCGATGTATTGCGCGGTAATGGTGGCGCTCGGAATCTGTGCGTTTGCGCAACAGTTCAATGAAACTCAGTTCAAGGGCATGAAGTGGCGCGATATCGGCCCCTACCGAGGAGGCCGCGTTCTAGCGGTCACTGGTGTCACGGGGAGCCCTTACACATATTATTTCGGCAGCGTGGGTGGCGGCGTCTGGCGTACGACCGACGGTGGCACGAATTGGGTGCCGATATCGGACAAGACCGTGATCTCGTCGATCGGCGCGATTGCCGTTTCAGAATCAAATCCAAACATTCTTTACGTCGGCTCGGGTGAGTCATGCCTGCGCGGGAATATTTCGTATGGCGATGGAATGTATAAGACCACAGATGGCGGCAAGACCTGGCAGCATATCGGATTGAAAGACACGCAGCACATCGCGCGCCTGTGGGTCGACCCCCGCAATCCCGATCACGTGCTGGTCGCGGCGCTTGGACACGCTTACGGCCCGAACTCGGAGCGTGGCATTTTTCGCACGAACGATGGCGGGAAGACGTGGGACAAAGTTTTATATAAAGACGACAAATCGGGCGCCATCGATCTGTCGGTCGATCCCCACAATCCGAACATCATGTTCGCGGCGCTCTATCAGATTCAGCGCACTCCTTGGAGTCTCGAAAGCGGCGGCCCGGGCAGCGGCCTCTATCGATCGACCGACGGCGGGAACACATGGAAGCATCTCGAAGGCAAAGGATTGCCCGAGGGCATTCTCGGGCGTATTGGAGTGAGCGTTTCCGGCGCGGACTCGAATCGCGTGTACGCTCTCATCGAGTCGAAAGAAAGCGGTTTGTATCGTTCTGAAGATGGCGGTGATTCGTGGGCACGGGTCAATGACGACCAACGACTGACGCAACGGGCCTGGTACTTTACCCATATCTTTGCGGACCCCCGAAGCGCCGATACCGTTTACATGTTGAACACAGGCATGTTCCGTTCTACCGACGGCGGCAAAACGTTAAGCCTGCTGCCAGCGCCGCACGGCGACCATCACGGTTTTTGGGTTGATCCGCAGAACCCCGATCGCATGATCAATTCGAATGACGGGGGTGCAACTATTTCCGTCGATGGGGGCAAGAACTGGTCGACGGAATATAACCAGCCGACGGCGCAGTTTTATCACGTTGCCGCCGACAATGATCCGCTCTATAAAATTTACGGGGCGCAGCAGGATAATTCGACGATCGGCATTTCAACTCGCACCGACGAAGGATATATTGGCCGCCAGCATTGGTTTGACGCGGGTGGCGGCGAGAGCGGTTACATTCAGCCCGATCCCCGCGATTCGAACATTATCTATGCCGGTTCGGGCGGAGGAGCGGTTACGCGACTTGATCGAAGAATTAATCAGGAACAGGACATTACTGTGTGGCCCGAAGACTCCTCAGGGCACGGGGTTGGCGACATGAAGTACCGGCTGGGCTGGACCCAGCCGATCGTGGTTTCACTGCACGATCCGAACGTGATTTACACAACCGCAGAAAAAGTTTTTAAGACGACCGACGAAGGGAAAAGCTGGAGCGAGATCAGCCCCGATTTAACCCGAAACGACAAAAGCAAGCAAGTTTCTTCGGGTGGCCCGCTGACGAAAGACAATACCTCCGTTGAATACTACGACACGGTATTTGCGCTGGCTGAGTCACCGGTACAAAAAGATTTGTTGTGGGCCGGCACTGACGATGGACTGGTTCAGCTCACGCGCGACGGCGGCAAGAACTGGGCCAACGTCACGCCGAAAGCGTTTCCTGAATGGAGCCTGGTTAGCATCATCGAAGCCTCGCCTTACGACGCGGGCACCGCGTATGTTGCAATTGATACCCACAAACTTGACGACCACCGTCCTTACATCTTTAAGACCACCGATTTCGGTAAGTCGTGGAGCAAGATCACGAATGGAATTCCCGATGGCGCTTATACGCACGCCGTCCGCGAAGACCCGGTGCGCAAGAATTTGCTTTACGCCGGAACCGAGACCGGCATTTACGTGTCATTCGACGGCGGGGCGAACTGGCAATCGCTGCAGATGAACCTGCCGAACTCTCCGATTCACGACATGATCATCAAGAATGACGACCTTGTCGTGGCGACTCACGGTCGCTCGTTCTGGATTTTGGATGACATTACGCCACTTCGTGCCGCAACCGCCAAGTCGAGCTCCGAAGCAATGCTGTACAAGCCTCGCGTCTCAAATCGCATGCGCTGGCCTGATTTCTATGAGCGCCGACAGCCGGTGGGTCAAAATCCACCGAGCGGGGCGGCAGTTTATTACTACTTTCCGTCCGCGCCGAAGAGCGTCGTTGCGCTGGAGTTTCTCGATGGCTCCGGAAAGTTGCTCCGCCGCTATTCGAACGAAGAAAAGAAAGAGGCAGATACGCCGCCTGAATGGCCCGATCAAACTCCTCCAAACGAGAAAATCCCGACCGACGTGGGCCTGAACCGCTTCGCATGGGATTTGCGCATGCAGGGTGCTTCGCCACTGGCCGGCGAACCGGGCGCGGAATTCCGCAATCGCGGACCGATGGTGCCGACCGGTTCTTATCAGGTGCGCCTGACGGTGGACGGGAAAACGTACACGCAACCGCTGGAGCTGAAGCTTGATCCGCGGGTAAAAGTGTCTACTGAAGATGTGCAGAAACAATCCGATTTAGGCAGACAAATCGTAGCGCAAGTTTCGGAAATTCACGAAGCCATTGCGGCGATCCGCGAAGTTCGACTGCAAACCAAAGGCCTTGACAAGCGTTTTGGCAACGACGCGAAGTATTCCCCGTTGCTCACGTCAACTAAAGACTTTGACAAGAAGAGCTTTGAGATCGAGTCACAGCTTCTTCAAGTCAACTCGAAAAGTTCAGAGTCAAACCTGAATTACCCGGTCTTGGTCGACGAGCGTTTGCACTCGCTTCTTTTCAGCATCGATGTCGCCGACGCTGCTCCAACCAAACAACAATATGAAGTGTTTCAGGAGTTGCAGAAGGAGGCACAGCCTCTGCTGGCGAAGTATCACGACCTTATGTCAAAAGATTTGCCCGCTTTGAATGACATGGTCAACAAGCAGAGCGTACCGGCCATCTATGTACCGCAGGCGAGATAGAACTGCTTCAGCAGTGCAGGTTTCGGCAAGGGGCACGGCGGTTCGCCGTGCCGCAAGTCATCTGTGATCGTCTTAAGCGCTGGGAAACGTTCGCGGGGGGCTATCTCTGGGGGCTGGACGGGAGTGACCCGTCGCTGAAACAATGCGTTCGTTTACTCAGAGTCGGGACTGGATGCGATTCGCAAGCGTGCGGAAATCCGACACTCCCTGCAATTCATAGTCAGGGAGTTCAATCCTGAAATGTTGTTCGAGCCGGGTGAGAAGGTCAAGGGCTTGCAGGCTATTAATACCAAGTGTCTTGAAGAAATCATCGTCGGGAGTCAGCTTTTCTCGCGGCACTTTGAAGTGCGCCGCTGCGAGATTCAGAATCTGCTCGACAGTTTGATCGATTGCGGAGGAAGACATAGGGCCAGCTCCTTTTTTGCTCCAACATTTTTAGGGTAGATAGGGTTGAGGTCCTTCGTTTTGAACAAACTTGCGCAGTCCTTCTTCGACGGCGGGGCGGGAATATAAGTCGCAAAAAATATCAATCTCCCGCTTCAGTTCATCGTAGGGGATCGGCTTCACGAAGGCTTTCGCCGCCGCCGAAGTTGTCCGATCGAATTTCCCCATCTGGCTAGCGGTGCCACGCGCTACTCTCAACGCCTCGCCTTCCGCTGCAATCTGGCTAACCAAGCCGATCTGTTGCGCCTTCGTGACGTTGAAGCTGCGGCCCGTAAGAAGCAAATCACGCACGACGGCATTTCCCAAATCGCGCTTCAGGCGCGGTATACCGCCGAAACCGGGAATAAGCCCAAGCCGGAGTTCCGGGAAACAAAATCTTGCCATACGGTCGGCGACAATCATGTCGCATACCAGGGCGAGTTCAAATCCTCCGCCAAACGTGACCCCGTGTACGGCAGCAATGGTCGGGATCGAGGCCGCGTCAATGGCATTCATGACAGCGTGAATGCGTTCCAAAAACTCGCGCACCCCTTGCAAGGCGGCAGATTTGTCCATCTTCTGCCCCCGCTCAAAGAGCTCGCGCAGATCGGCACCGGCGCAAAATCCGGCTTGCTGCTTCGAATAAATAATGAGCGCATGTGCGGATGAAGCCAGTTTCGGCAGGGCCACAGCAAACTTTTCGAGCTCCGTAAGGGTAAGCGAGCTGATCTCGTTGCAAACTTCTCGGTGCAACGCTAATTCGATTGCGCCGTTCACGATCTGCCACGACAAAGTCTCGCCCTTGAAATCGCTCATGCCGTCTTTGCCGATCGGTTGCCGGATGAGTTATACATCGCGTCAATCTCGGTGCGAAATGTGTCAGCAATCAGGTCACGCCTGAGCTTCCCGTTGGCCGTTAACAAGCCACTGTCAATTGAAAAGGGCTCTTCTACAATGTGGAACGCCCTTACCTGCTTGTAATGCGGGAGCTCAGCATTGACGCGATCAAGCGCGGCTTGAAGTTTCTCGGCTGTAACTTTGCCGGTAGCCAATGCAACCAGATTTCCTCGTCCGTTGCCGGATATCACAATCTGACTGGCATCAGGAAGTTCCTGCAAAATTTTATCTTCGATCGGTTCGGGGGCGATGTTATGGCCGGAGCCAAGAATAATCAGATTCTTGATGCGCCCGACAATTTTCCAATTGCCGTTCCTGTCCATTTCGCCCTGGTCGCCGGTGTGAAACCAGCCGTCCCGCAAGACTTTCGACGTCTCTTCTGCGCGATTCCAATAGCCGGGGAAGATGTTCGGGCCGCGCACAACAATTTCTTCATTCTCCGCGATTCGCATCTCGACGCCCGATATGGCGGGCCCGGTGCGTCCCGGCACAACTTCCGCACTGGGGTCGTCCATTGTGCAGATCGCCGTCGTTTCAGTGAGCCCGTAAACCTGCAACACCGGAATTCCCAGCATCATGAAGAATAGTTGTGTTTCAATATTAAGCGGGGCCGACCCGCAGATCAGCGCGCGCAACTTTTCGCCAATCATTTTTTTGCGAATCGTAGGAAATATCAGCTTCCGCGCCAAGCCAAGCCAGACGCCGTCTCTGGAGCGAGGCTTGCCCTCTTGCGACCGCACCCAGGCTCCCTTAGCTTTCGTGTAGAGCTTGAGTACCAAACCGCCCGACTTCCAAAGCTGTTCATCGACTGCTTTGCGCATACGTTCAAGTAAGGCCGGCACATTCAGGAAATAATCGGGCGCCGATGAACGCATTTCCCCCGCAATTCTAGTCAGGTCCGTGTTTAACGTAAGTCCGCTGCCGCGCAGAAGGCAGGTTAGCATCATGATCCATGAGCCGGCGAAGCATAGCGGCAAATAATGGAAGACTGAATCTTGCCCCGCCTTGTTTTTCATTAGTTGGTCCAGGCGGCCTGAAGTGCAACCCAGCATGTATCCGACGTTGCCGGCATTCAGCATTACGCCTTTAGCCTCGCCCGACGTACCCGAGGTGTAAATGATCGTTACAACATCACCGGTCTCAATTGCGGGGACCGACTTCTCTAAGGGCTCACGGTTGGCCGTAAAAACGTTTTCGAAATAAAAGCCAGGCGGCGCATCGGGCCACTCCGCGAGGATGGCGTCCATCAGCGCCTTGTCTCCACATGCGACCACAGCTGGCGCGCAATCTTTCATAATCGCAACCAGTTCTGCAGGAGCTTGCCGCGCGTAGAGCGGAACTACTGTGAGGCCCTCCGCCATGAGCGCGAGATTCATGGCGATCCATTCTGTGGAGTTATGCGCCAACAACGCGCAGCGCTCGCCTTTTTTCAGCTTTAACTGGCGAAGGTATGCCCGCGCAACTTGTATTTGAACAAGCAATTCCTTCGCTGTGGACGTGACAGCGTGCCCATCGCGCAGTTCCTGGAGAACGACCGCTTCCCAGTTCTTTTCCAGACTCGTAAATATTTGGTCGAGAAATGACATTGGAAACTTTCAACAAAGGTTCAACTAAGAAAAGCCCAACTTGCGAAGGCCCTGAGAGTTTAGCTGTAAGCGGTCACCAACTGCTTGAGTCCATCGCTTATGGGCGGTAGATAATCTTCCCAGCTCCACTCGCCGCGACGGGTCGGGAATTCCGGATAACGACGCTGCACTTCTTCTTCGAAGTACACCCCCATGCGAGCCATCAACTTCAAATTGCGAACAACAGTTCGGGCGATTCCGTCAGCGATGCGCTCGCCATCACGATCAAGGATTTCGAGGGCCGATAAAGTCCGAGCCTCAAGGTCTTTGTCGTCTACGTTCATCAGTAGTTCCTGGTGGCCACGCTCGTTCATCAAGTTGCGAATGCGCTCGTCCATGGTGATGCCTGCGGAGGGAACGAGCGCCGGCATCGAGGTCACAATACCGTGATAACGCGACGATACCATCATGCGGCAGGCGCGCAGAATACTGACCATCTGGTACATATTGTAATCATCCGACGTCAGCACCGGAACGCCGCCAAGCTTTTCTGAAATGCGTCGGCAAGCGCGAGCATCCATGCGTTCGGTCGCAGCCATCACTACAAAGATTTTTTTCTTTCTCCTGAAAGCCGCAACCGCGCC
This sequence comes from Acidobacteriaceae bacterium, assembly GCA_025361625.1. GTDB lineage: Bacteria > Acidobacteriota > Terriglobia > Terriglobales > Acidobacteriaceae > Acidiflorens. The sequence continues at coordinate 6,008 of JANYKL010000184.1, read as the reverse complement.
GGCGATTGAACTCAGATAATGTTCGTAAGCACGATCTGCCTCAGGACCTGCATTGTGAAAGTAAGGGCCCCGATAGTGGCTTTCTTTGTAGGCGCCAGCCACGCTGTGCAGAGCAGCCTTTGCGATCAACGCTTTCACCGGCCATTCGAACGGATTGATAGGACACACGACCAGGACGGGCGTCTGTCCATCCCATCCAACGTCGCGTAATGCCTTTTGCCCGTATTCCGCGTCCAAAGGCTCAAATGTCCAAGCCGTGTCAGTTCCAAGTTCGGTGGGTACGCCCAGTTCGCGCAATACTTTGCGGGACTCATCGTTGCGGGTGATGACGAGAGAATTGCAGCAATAGCGGCCGCACATTTTTGCGACCAGCGGATCCATAAGCCCCGCCTCCGCGCCATAACCGACCGACAGCTTATTTTCTGCGGCGGCAATTCCGAGTGACCCGATCATCATAGTGGCGAGAGCATTCGCAAATTTCGACTTGAACATCGAGCCTTCGCAAGCAACCACTCCGTGATGTTTTGGAACTTCGTTCGCTAGAAAAGGCGGGAAGATGTCAGGCAATCGAACCTGCGACGTGCCATCGAAATATCCGCGCGAGCGATCGAAGTTAAACGTCATCATGCTGAGCTGTACGTTCTCCGGCCCAAGAATGCGCCGTATCTGCCGCAGCATCTCTTCAACGCGAACATCCGAACCCGTATTGCGCGTTCCGTTGTATCCCGCAAATAAGAGCTTTAACTTCTCGCCCCGATGCCAGGGTTCCCGCTTGCCCATCATCCATTGGATTTTTTTCGTCTCGATGATGCCGGAGACCCACGCTTCGAGCATGAAATCCATCACGCCGCCGACCCTCCGGCCTTTGTACTTTCGGGCCAGCTTCGATAGGGATAGTCGAAGTTATGTTCGCGGCTGAAACGCAGCAAAGGCAAACTGTATTGCGAAAATGGCACGGGCTTGCGGCCTAGTTCCGACGTAACACGGGTATTGTCAAAGACTGTGTTCCACGTCAGGTAAGGCATGAACACTTTCATCAGCGCCGCGCCGTGACCCACCGGGCCCATGCGATTCGCCATCAACTTCACGATTGAATCGAAGGGGTTTTCGAGGATGGGTACGAATATTGGAGCGCGCTTGCACTGTTCTTCCGCAAGAGCCTTCGTCAGTTGCTGAAAGGTTTGTGCGTCGTTGCCAGAAGACAGATGGTAGGTGTCGTACATCGGCTGAGCTTTCATGTGCAGCGTCGAAATTCCGTCGGCGACGAAATCGACATTTACGATGTCAATCTTGTCTTGCGGGCGAAACGGAAGCACCGGGAGGTCCGCCAAAAATACGAACGAGCGCACCATGTCGAACTGCGTAGTTTGCGGATACCGGCTGTCGCCAAGAACGATGCTTGGCCGAAATATCGTCAGCGGAACATCCGGGAGAAGTTCGCGCACCATGTGCTCGCAAAACTTCTTGGTTCGGGCGTAGGGGTCGTAATCTGAACGGTCCCATTCAATAGAGCGGTCCTCGGTCACGACTTCGTGATTTCGCTTTCCCGCGACAGCGACGGTGCTCACATTCGAAAATCTTCGGAGCCCATGATAGTGCTGCGATTGCCGGGCCAACTGCAGAACTTCCAGCGTCCCGCGCAGGTTTACATTCATGCAGCTTTTTTCCGATTTCCGGTTGAGCGAGGCAGCGCAGTGGAGCACGGAGTCGGTGGTATGGACCAGTTTGTCGTAGTTGTCCGGATCAAGCCCGAAGTGCGGGAGTGTTATATCCCCGCGAAAGATTCGAATCTTCGCTTGCAGGTATTCATAGAATTTGTTGAATGGCAGATGCAGTTGCAGCGCACGCCAGAGCCGGAGTTCGGCATCCCGCGCATCGCGCCCGCGTACCAGCACATTTAACGTAGCGTCATGCTGATCTAGAAGATTTGCAGCGACGTGCGCGCCGATGTATCCGGTGCCGCCGGTCAGGAATATTGCCACGTTGCTCCGTTCGTCCCCGTCTTCATCGCGTTGCCGCCCTCATTTTCAGCGGAAGTATTCTGCCCTGACGACCGCTCCGTCCTATGGAGTAAGCGCGGCGCGCGAGCCTCCAGCGGCCGCCCTTCAATCAAAGGATAAGTCCAGCGGCGCAAAGCGGGAATATGAATGTTGATCCAGTACTCCCACCAGTCCAAACCAGCGGTGTTGTATTCGAAGATTTCCTTTTCTTCAAGCGGCAAAGCCTGCGACAATTTTTCAACGTTGTCAGCAACGAAGTCATGTTCGTTGTGAAGAATAAACGGTTCAAACAGACCTACCAATTTTTCGACTCGCTCAAGGTTCCTTTCAGTTTTGGCCAGAGGCTTTGTCATTGCAGACGGCAGCGGCGACATGATCCGCTGAATTGACTGCACAATCATTCGTTGCGCCGGGGCCGACATTCTTCGGTACCGTTCTTTCGAAACTGGAATGGCGTCCATGCGCAGACGCAACCAATACTCAAGACCTTCCTGCGCACGATAGTGACGGCGATGACCGAGCGAGGTTAGTTCAATGGAACGGCCCATGTCGCAGGGGTTGGTCACCGACGTAGCCAGTTGATAGAGCGGGTCGTGCCTGCGCTCGAGCAGCGCCGCGCCGATCAACGTCATGCCAGCACAGACCGCATCCACAGGGATGATATCGAGCCGCTTCCGCTCGTTAGAAGGCAACTGCCTGAAGGCCGTGCCAAGCAGATAGGAGAGTGAAGCGGACGTGTTAATGCCTTCATTCCATCCGCGAAATGGCTTGCTGACCGAGGTTTCTACAATTGATGGACGAACGATAGCAATTGGCAGGTCGGCGCCGTGCTTTGCAATCAAGGACTCCGCCAAACTCTTGGTAAAAGTGTAGGTGTTCGGCCAGCCCAGTTCCTTGGCTCGTTTCGTTCCTTCTTGCGTCAAATAATTTTTCAGCCAGCGAACCCGATTCTTTCGTACCTGGTTATCAAGCGCTTGCCCGCTGAGCCCCTTGGCGGCATGCTCTTTCAATAGAGCCTGCTTCTTCAACTCCTCAGTGACTTCAGGGCCATTCGATCGAATCTCGGCGGACTCAACCAGGTCGTGAAGCCGATACCACTCTTTCTCGGCATCAAAATTCGCCAAACCCGCCGGCGTGTAATTCGGACGCAAACGCTCGCTCACACGACCATCGCGCTGGCCCGCTACATAGCAGGTCGAAAGATGAAGCAAGGCAGCTCGCTTTGAGGATCGAATGAATTCGATCAGATAGTGCGCGGAGTCGACGTTGACAGCCAAGGCATCCCGCAGGTCGGGATTAAAATCGGTCAGGCCTGAACTATTGATGATCAGGTCGAGTTCACCGCGCAGCCTGCCGGCAACTTCGGCGTCCATTCCAATCTGCGGCAAGGACACATCGCCTTCGACGACTTCGACTTTTTCCGCCAGCAGGGCGCCGAGACGATCGCCATATTTTTCGAAAAGCGGGTCAAAGACCGGAGACCCTTCAAACATTTTTTCGAATCGTTGATGTGCGGGACTCGACTTCTGCCGGCGAATCAGGAGATAAATCCGTCCGATCTCCGGGAGATCCATCAGCGTATTCGCGAGCCAGACTTTTCCTATAAATCCGGTCACGCCAATCAGCATCACGCTCTTGCCGCCCAGCGCCTTGCGCACCGAGAAAGGAGCTGTGTGCCGCGGCTCGTCGAAATAAACGATTGGGCGAACTTGATGTGGTTCGACTCGCGCCGAAGGGACGATTGCAGATTCGAGAGCTTTTGGGCCGCGCAATCCTAATGCCCGCACCCAGCGCGCCAAACTTTGTTGGCCATCCGGGCCAGTTTCCCTGATGCGGGCAAAAATTCCACGCGGACGAATGACCGGATCGAGCAAGCGTCCGGTAGCGACGCCATCGCGAAAATCGAGCCGGTTGGCAATGATCCAGCCAACCCCCAAATGCCGCGCCAAGGGCCGCATGACGTGGTCAAGGCCCTGGCTCACTAAAACTACCTCAGCGCCGGTAGCCTGCAAAGCTTTCAGCTTACGGACTCCTTCTTCTTTAAGCAGTGGCCTCAATTTGTATTCAAATTCTTCCTCGCCTAGAAGATCGAGCCGGTCACGCGTGATTCCGCGTAGCACAGCATGCACTGTCCGGGTCGCAGCGACTCGGTTAGCCGCGTACAAAAATGGCCGGAGCATTGCCATGAGTAGCACAAGGCTGCGCCGCGCGGCGCGTGCAATAAAAGTCTGGCTATTCCAAGTGAAAAACGCTATCGGGCGAACCGTGGTTAGTTCTAGCAGGCTTCCCTCGACCCGCCAGTAAACCGGGGCCACCGGTTTCCGCTGGCCTCGTTTTGCTTGGATGTCGTCGAACGATCGAGTTGGCGCAGGTTGCGTCCTCGCAACGCCAACGTTGCTTCTGGCGCCCGGCTCTTCCAATTGATCGGTCTTGAAATTGTTCAAAGAGTCCACGATTTTATCTGGTTGCCTGACTAGCTGGTTCGAGCACTGCGATCAAACCAACCATTTTAACCTTAGAGCCCTAAGCCACGGAAAGTAGTCCATTAAGATGAGCGGTGCAAAGTCGGTTCCATTACTTACTTGACCATTCAAGTAATAAGTGTTTTACTGCACGCATAGATCAATGCCCGCCACACAAAGCACTCGCGAACGGATCATTTTGGCTGCTGTCGAGCTCTTCTACTCGCAAGGATACGAGGCCACCGGCATGACGCAGATTCTGAAGAAAGCGAATGCTAACAGCGGGAGCTTTTATTTCTTCTTTAAAAGTAAGCAAGATCTGCTCGATTCGGTTCTCGATTGGTACCTGGCGAATCTGGAACCCGTTTTATGGCGTCCGATCTATGCCGCTACTCAAGACCCGATTGAGCGAATCTTCGCCTTGCTAGACGGATATCGTCAAAAGATTTTAGCTACTGACTTCAGCTTCAGCTGCCCGATCGGACGCCTGGCGCTCGAGATTGGACTCGAACGACAAAACGTGCACGACAAGATTGCTGCCAACTTTGACGCCTGGACAGCTGCGGTGCGCAGTTGCCTCGGCGATGCCGAGCATCGGTTACCCTCAGGCACATGCTTCGATGAACTCTCGCAATTTGTTCTCACTGTGATGGAAGGAGGAGTTATGCAGGCTCGTGCGCATCGCAGTATCGCTCCCTTTGACAATTCGGTGCGACAACTTCGCCAACACTTTGATCGGCTGCTTATTGCTGCTGCCGAAAGCAACCGAAATAACCAATCCTTAGGAGAAAAACTATGAAGCGTTACCCATGCATCCTCACCGTGTTCTTGTGCGGGATGATCGCACAGGCCGCAACCGCAACCGAAAAACAGCCGCTATCCACAAAGACAGCGAGCGTAGCCGCACTCCATTTTCTTGGAGGCCATTGGGTCGGTCGCGTAGACAACGCCAAGATCGAACAAACCTGTTCCATTGCAGACCCCACCTTAATGGTTTGCATGTTTCAGTTGAGCGGAGAAAAAGGCACGGACATGCTCGAGTTCTACACCATTCGCGACACGCCAACCGGAGTCGAAGAAAGGGTCCGCTTTTTTTCCGCGGATCTCAAGGCCGATCCTGGAGACGGCCTAACTATGAAATTGACGAGCAGTTCTCCAACTACGTTTGTCTTCGAAAATCCGAATGGGACTTCACCAAAGCGTAGCACTCTCACTCGCATCGGCGACAATGCATTCCATAGCCATATCGAGTTGGTAGATGCAGGCGGACATGCTTCCACGATAGATGCGGACTGGCAACGGGCAAATTAGATATCGCTAGTCATTTGGTGACGTGACCCTGAGCCCATTTACGACGTGCTTAGGGTCATAGTTCCACGCATTGGTTAACTCAGGCACAATGGAGGCCAACGAACGAGCTAATTTGAATTACCTCACTTTATTTGGACTTGTAGCGGTGACGGCCATGCTCGTGACCTATGCGCTTGAAAGCCGCAGTCCGTGGTACATTCTGGCGTTTGCCGGAGCTTGCGTGCTTGGATCGGCT
>JANYKL010000151.1 GCA_025361625.1 Acidobacteriaceae bacterium | reverse complement strand
GCGAGGTCAGGTCCAACATCGTTACGGTGACCGTGGACCCCTGAGGGACCCCGGGACGGGCAGAGTAACCTTCGTCGTCGCTAACCTTAATCAGCCGGATTGGCTCCGCGAGGCAGTCCCTTTGCCGAGGCCTCGGCTCCGGGTGGTTCACGGAACGGTTCCACCGAAATGCGTTCATAAGATACTTCAAGCACGGTCAAGGTTACTGTACCGCCCGGCGCTTGGAGAACTACGCGATCGCCCACTTCCGACTTCATCAACGCGCGCCCCAGCGGCGATACCCAACTGACGTGGTTGCGGTCGAGATCGACCTCGTCCGTGCCCACGATGCTCACCACTCGCTCCGTTGCCGCGGCATCGGAATAGCGCACAGTCGCTCCGAAGAATGCTCGTGTCGCAGCCTTCCCCGATCTCGGAATTTCCGGATCAATCACTTCTGCCGACTCGATCCGCTTCGTAAGAAATCGAATTCGTCCATCGATCTGCCGCAGTCGCCGCTTGCCGTACTGATAGTCGGCGTTTTCACTGCGATCGCCGTTGCTCGCAGCCCACGCCACCACCTCCGTCACCGCCGGGCGTTCCCTCATGAGCAGATACCGGTGCTCACCTTTAAGGCGCTGCAGCCCGCCGGGCGTGATGTAGTTCTTGACTGGCGTCGCTGGCTGCTCGTCCCTTTGTGGTTCTCTCGTCGATCCTTTTCGCATCTCGTAGTCTTTCGTCTTTCCAGGGCGAATCCAGCAGGTGCACCAATGAATGCGGATAATGAACGCGGATGAACGCCAACAAAAAACAATGCAGGTTATCCGCGTACTGCCTAAATCGAGTGCCGCTCGAAACCGGCAACTTCCGCCGCTGATGCCATAGCTTACACTCAAACAAGAATGCTCAACCGAGGCTATGCCTATACCACAATCATCAGCAGCAAATATCAAGGACAACCCCTACTCTCGCACCTGGCAAGCCTTTACCCACACTCAACTCCACAGGCCTGGCAACAAAATTTGGACAACCGCGAAGTCACCGTCAACGGCGTCACCGCCACCGGAAGCGAATCGCTCACTTCAGGCCAAACCCTTGTCTGGAACCGTCCGCCTTGGATCGAACCAGACGCTCCTCAGCACTTCGAAGTCCTCTTTGATGACGCGCATCTGTTGGCCGTCAACAAACCCTGCGGACTGCCCACCCTCCCCGGCGGCGGCTTCATGGAAAACACTCTGCTGCGCTTGGTGCAAAAGCAAACTCCCAACGCAAACCCTGTTCACCGGTTGGGCCGAGCCACTACCGGCATCGTCCTCTTCGCCCAAACACCGCAAGCGGCCTCTAAACTATTCGCAAACTGGAACACCCCCAGAATTCAAAAAATCTACCGAGCGCTGGCGCAAGACGTTGCAAAGCACGACGCCTACGAAATTCTCACACCCATTGGACTCGTACCGCACCCGCTCATCGGTTCCGTGTGGGCCGCCGACCCAAGTGGCAAGCCGTCACAGTCATTGGCGAAGGTGATCTCACGCACTGCAAGCACCACAACATTCGAAGTAAGCCTGAATTCGGGACGCCCTCATCAAATCCGAATCCATCTGGCATCCATCGGCCATCCCCTGGTAGGCGATCCTCTTTACGGCACAACCGGCCAGCCTCTCGAAAATCTCCCCGGCCTCCCCGGCGATGGAGGATATTTCCTGCACGCCCAATTTTTGAATTTCCACCACCCCATCACCGGAGAACAAATCAATCTCGAGGCAGCTTTGCCGTCAGGATTCTCGGTGCAGCATTAGGTTCACGGGGGAGAGAAATTCGGGGACAGACGATTGGAGTGCACCCCAATTGTGGTCATGCAACGGGCGTCGTGTTGCTGGCTGACCAACGGCATGCGGTATGTCCCTCGCTAAATTGGGGTCAGTTCCGTCTGTCCCGGAATTATTCCCAATGTCGTCTTGTTTCTGGAAAAGAACGCGGCTTTCTGGGGCGACTTCATAGCTGGCAACGGAGAAGTGGAACTTATTCTGAACCACACGATATACCCACAAGATCAGGAGGGGGACAAGTGTTTCGAGTTATATCTCGCTCCGGCTTTCTTAGGCCACCTATCCACTCGGGGTATCGGCTTGACGGTGGAAGGGTGGCAAGGGAATGTTAAAACAAAAGACTAGCTTTTCCGCTGAGGCGGCCCAGCGTTGGCTGATTATGGACGGGCGCATATCAAGTTCGCGGTCAGTTTCAAGCTTGGCAACCCAATTACACCCAGAATAACGAAGCGGGCCTGGACGTTGAACTTTGTGACCACGTGCCGTTGCGGCCTTGGTCTTTCGTAACGCTTACGTATTCGGATGCAAAAATGCCGCTCAGAACATCGAGCGGCATTTCACAGGGAAGGAGGCGTGGGCTACCACAGATCATCCGAATTACTGCTGAGCGTATTTCGTGCAGACTGCGTTGCCGTTGGTGTCAATCGCGGACGCTAAACAGGGCGAACGGTTGGGACTCGCGGGCATGGAAACGGGAGCCTGAACCGCTTGAGCAGCCGAAACCGGGGCAGCAGATTGAACCGCTTGAGGCTCGGGAGTACCGGAAGACTTGCAAGAATTACGAGCAGATTCCATTTCCGCGCCAGCTGTTTTCTTGTTGACGACAATAACATGCACCCCTTGCCCCTGTAGCTTCTCAAGGTCTTTACCGCTATACTTCGGTTTTGTGCCGTCAAAGTTAAAGCTGTCAGCGTATTCATACTTGGCACCGCTAAATGCCGCTCCCGCCACGAAACCGACACCGCCAGTGAGCGCCCCAGCAATCATAGAGTTACGGAAGCGGTGACCTTCTGCGCTTCGTACGATAAGACATTTTGAAGATTGAGCACTCAGAGACAGACTGAGCGCAAGGACAAAGAGCATCACAACAAATGTATTTTTCAAAGTTTCCCTTCTTAGTGCTGGTTCCTGCTACGAAGTAAGTAGTAACTTCGTACACGATATGTGTATCACTTACTATTAGTTATGTATTATTACTTCGGTTCGGGTCGGGCCTGCGACAAGGAGATGCAATCGGACGCTATAGCACGATAGGTGGCCCGCCGGGAGCGCCCCATGGGTGCGCATTCCCGAAATGAGGGAGGCACACCTCAAGAGCAATAAGACATTCTGGAAGTCTAAGATAATTCCGAATCGTCGCAGAAACGTAAAAGTAGCTCGGAAACTGCGGGAACGATGGATGGTGTACTTCGAGTGTGGGAGTGCAGAATTAATGAAGAGCGTTCCGTGACGGGATTATGCGTGCGGTGAATCCTCCACACGTTTTCGACGTTCTCGGGTTTGAGCGCAGCCGATAACAAGCTTTTTAAATCTAGTTCCACCTTACCAAGTTGGCAATTTCCTTCATACTTGTTGGGTTACGCAGGCCGGACCGAGCGCCGACATGATTGTCGACTGCTCAAGCTGATGCTGAAAGTGAATTACCACCCTACTTAGACATCGCCCCGGGTGCGGAATCTGCCTAATATCGACGATTTGGCCGCCCCCGTGGTCAACCCCGTTGACCCCTATTTATCCGCTGTTTGCCCACGTTTCCTCGGCGACTCGTGCCACGTTATAAGGAGTTTTCTGCGCTCATGCTCGTCCTGTTCCCGATAGTGACAGAGGACACCCACGCAAGTGAAATATACAGGGCACGTTGATGCGTGAGACTTTGGAAGCGAGTATCGCAAGCGATTCTGTTTTGATTACATCGCATCATCGCCGTAGGATGGAGGCAACCCTTAAGGGAGGTACCACCCTATTTTCAACAGACGGGGTTTAGAGTCCGCCCGGGCTGTCCCTTATCCATCAAATAAGTCTAGAAACTTTCGCCTTGTGTTCGCCAAGGCGTATACTTTGCAATCATGGTTGACGGGAGTTGGGTAAATCCGCTGTCTTCATTTCAAGAGATGGGAACGTTATCGAAAGTTCTCTTGTTGTTGGGCTTTGTTTTTCTAGTGGCGGCTTTGGTTCACGGCGCTTTGTTCTCCGACCGTATGCTTCCCGCCAGTCTTGCGTTCATCTCCCTGAGTCTGGCCGTTCACTACTTTTCGGAATGTCGACAGACAGTCAGTCACGACGACGAATCAACCACCGTTACCGATTGGGGAAAGGTCTGGGGGGGCATCGTGACGTCCTTGGTGACGATTGCTCTCATTCTAGTTGCCGCCTTGATTCCTACCCAGAAGGCAAAGTAGCTACGAGTGCTTCGCCTGCGGCCTCAAGAGCCGCTAATAACCCCACTATCCAGAACGGTTCCGAAAAGAGCAAGCCGTCATCAGAATTCTTGCCAGTACCGGAAAAAACGACGGCAACAACAGGACGAGCTACCGTCGGTGATCATTCCCAAGTCAAGCCGACGCTCCGAGTCAAAGGACATGACAACGCTACAGGAATCGTGAACCAAGGCGGAAACAGAAACAATTCTCAGATTGGCAATGACAACAGCCAAATCAGCGTAGGCACGGCCCACACGCCCGAGGAACGTAGAAAACGAAAAGAAGTGGAAGATAAGATTACGGCCTTGTTAGACGAAGGCAATCGCATAATCCAGCAGTGTAACGTTGCCGAACCAAAACCTGAATTGTTGGAGTTGGCAGATTCATGGGCGACTAAAACTTACACCTATTTGGTCACGGTTAGGCCTTCATACGCCGCCAGATTCAACGCGGCAAACGGGCTGTCTTTTTCGTACAGCATAGGAGGGAAACCCGTCGCGGAACAGAATGGCCACGTGATTGACTTCATAAAACCAAGGAATGCCGTTTTAGGGAAAATTCTGGAAGAATTGTCCTATGATGGCGGATAGCGTTCGCCTGAGACCCGGGCGGGTGGCCCATCTTTGCATTGCACCATTGCCACGGAGGGTGCCCCATCTTGCGTTTTTTGCAAAGGGTGGGTGACGATGATGCCGGCGCAACTCTTGTCCGTTTTAAACTACCCGTTGTTTATGTCGTTGTCGTACCCACCCTTCGCAAAGTACGCGAAGGACGGGGCACCCGCATCTGTGGTGGCTTTGCAGTTTGAAACCCGGGCCACCCGCCAAGCAGTTGCCCTTCGTGGATGCCTCCTTTCAGTTTAATCTCAGCGAAAAGTCGGACTAGTCGTCCCAACGGCGCGGGCAAGACAACGCCCTTCCGAATGGTGGTCGGCGAGGAACTCCCAACGAGGGCGCGGCCTCAGTCCGCCCTCGTATCCTCCAGGTGAAGGATGCGGCAAACGCTCGACGCGCTGGTCCGACCCCCTTCGCTCCTACGTGCTCGCCTGCATGGCGGGGAGGCGCCTCTATCGGCCACCCGAAAGACTTGCACGATGATATGGGCCGGTTACACCAATACAGTTTGCCCTTTGATCGCCAACAGATGATGCGTGCAACTCTTGCAGGTCCAGCCGCAACAAACAAATCTGACTTGAGGTTTACTCTTCAGTTACCCCGCACTTAGTCCGCCCCGAAGGCTCTGCAAAGGAGACGAATCATGACCACGCAACCACTTTCCGCAGTCCAAAATGTTCCAACCACTCGACACAAAAACATGCTCGCTCTGTCTTTTATTGCCTTCAGCGCGCTGGCGATCCATCGCGCACATGCGCAAGAAGCTACCTATATCATCTTCAATGCTCCGGGCTCGACCTTCACCCGGCCCAAGAGCATCAACCTAGAGGGAGCGATCACGGGAACTTACAGTGACGGGCAGTACAATCACGGCTTCCTGCGTGCTCCGGACGGAAGCTTCACCACTTTCGATCCTCCGGGCTCGGCCTACACCTTCCCGGCAAGCATGAACCGGGTCGGGGCGATTGCGGGAGCCTACACTGACGCACAGTTCGTGGGCCACGGCTTTTTGCGCTCTCCGGACGGCAGCTTCACTACCCTCGATCCTCCGGGCTCGAAAAGCGACCCGGGCGGGCCGGGCACCGGGGCTTCAGCCATGAACGGGGCGGGGGAGATTACGGGATCTTATGAACACAGCACCGCTGGGGGCAGCATTGCAATTCACGGCTTCTTGCGTTCCCGCGCCGGCAAATATACGACGTTCCACGTTCCAGGCGCGCCGGTTACCGCCCCGACCGGCATCAACGCTGAGGGAGCGATCGTGGGAACCTATAGTGACGGGCAGTACACCCACGGCTTCCTGCGCGCTCCCGGCGGGAAATTGACCACCTTCGACGTCGCCGGCCCCACCACCTACGTGAGTTGGGTAGGCATCAACCGGGCAGGGGAGGTTGCCGGAAGCTACGAGGACGCGGGGTCTGTGAGCCACGGCTTTCTGCGCGCTCGCGACGGCACATTCACGACCTTCGACGTTCCGGGCGACGCCTTCGTCGGGACCGTCCCGACGAGCATCAATTCGAAAGGGGAGATCACGGGGTGGTTCGAAGACACGAACGGCGCGGCTCACGGCTTCGTGCGTGCTCCCAATGGGACCTTTACGATCTTCGATCCTCCGGGCCATACCGGCACCGATCCCACCGGCATCAACTTTGCTGGGACAATTATTGGGGTGGTCAATTGCGGGCACGGGTTCATACGCACCGAGAACAAGAAAGATGAGGATCAACACAGAAACAGGGACTAACCGCAGCTCTTTTGGCGCGGAGGAAAACAGACGACGACACGAATGGCATTGCGAGCTTAGTTCAAACTCACATGGGTACGTTCACAACTTCATGAAATGCAGAGGCTGACTTTATTGGTCGGGACGGCGAGATTTGAACTCGCGACCCCTTGCACCCCAAGCAAGTGCGCTACCAGGCTGCGCTACGTCCCGATGGAATACGCCGCCGGGTGGCGGCGAAGAGGTTTAACCTCTGAATTCTACACCATCACGCAGGCTGCGAGAGCCCTGCATCTCTGCCCCCGCTCGAATGCCGCCCGCCCCGAGTCGCTGCCCGAGTCGCTGTCCGAACTCTCCGGACCCTCCGCGCGAAGCTCCGCAAATCACCGCTGCGCCAGCCTGATTAGCTGGTTGTCAAAGCCCACCACTTCACGTTTAATTGCCGCGCATGGCAATTCATTCTCGCTTTAACTTCGCGCTTACTGCTTGCCTCATTGGCATCGCCTTTTTCTCAGCGAATCAAATCGCGCTCGCCGCTGAGCCTCTCCACTTCACAGTTGAACAAGTCCTGAGTTCGCCCTTCCCAACGAACCTGGTGCGTGCCGACAAATCTGACCGCATCGCCTGGGTGTTCTCCGCAAAGGGAGCGCGCAACGTCTGGGTCGCGGACGCTCCCACTTTTAACGCCCGCCAGATCACGCGCTACACGGGCGATGACGGCATGCCGATCGCCGCCCTGAAGCTTACGCCCGACGGCAAGACAGCAGTTTATGCGCGCGGAAGCGAAGCCAATGCCGCCGGAGAAATTGCCGACCCCTCCAGCAATGTCGAGAAGCGCCTGCAGCAAGTCTGGGCCGTAGAGGTCGCGGGCGGCGAGCCTCGACTGCTCGGCGAAATGGGATGCGACGAGGAGGGCTGCGAAGATATTCAGATCTCGCCGAACGGGGAGCGTGCGTTGTGGTCGGCAAAGAAACAAATCTGGATCGCGCCCGTCTCTGGCTCGAGTTCTGGCTCGAGTTCTGGATCGAGGTCTGGTTCTGGCGACGACAAAGAAAAAGCCAAGCCTTTGACTTTTATTCGCGGCAAAAGCTCGCAGCCTAAGTGGTCTCCAGATGGAAAGAAGGTCGCCTTCGTCAGCGATCGCGGCGACCACAGCTTTATCGCCATCTACGAATTTGGAAAAAACACGCTGCGTTACGTCGCGCCGAGCGCCGACCGCGATTCCTTTCCGCGATGGTCACCGGATGGCAGCCAGCTGGCCTTCATCCGAATGGTTGGCAAGCGGATGAAGCAGCCGATTATTCCACTGACACCCCTCCCCTGGGCAATTTGGATCTACGACGTTGCGGGCGACTCGGCCAGGCAGGTGTGGGCAAGCGGCCTTGAACTCGATGATTCATTGCCCGTGCTAACGGAAGATGCGTCATTCCATTTCGCCGCGAAAAATCGCGTCGTTTTTTCTTCCGAGAAAGATGGTTGGAATCACCTGTACTCCGTCTCGACCGGAGGAGGCGATGCGACATTGCTGACTCCGGGAAAATTCGAGACGGAAGATGTAACTCTTGGCACAGACAAAAATTCAGTTCTCTACTCGTCGAATCAGGCCGAATCTGACCCCCTCGATGTCGACCGCCGCCACTTATGGAGGGTCGATGTAGCTGGCGGAAAGCCCGAAGCGCTAACCCACGGCGCGACTTTGGAATGGGCGCCGCTCGAAGTAGCCGGAAAAATCGTGTGCCTGGGCTCGACCGCCACAACTCCGGCCATGCCTTACGTCGTCACGTCGCAAGGTCGCGAGATGATTGCCAAAAATGCGATGCCGGCAGAATTCCCGGCAGATCGTCTGGTCACGCCGAAGCAAGTGATCTTCAAAGCCGACGATGGATGGGAAATTCACGGCCAGCTCTTCGAGGCTGCGATGCCACCGTCAGCACAAGCCATCGCCCATCCCGCTCTGATCTTTATTCATGGCGGATCGATGCGGCAGATGATGCTCGGCTTCCATTACATGGACTACTACCACAACGCCTATGCCATGAACCAATACCTCGCGAGTCGCGGGTACGTGGTGCTGGCGGTGAACTATCGCACCGGAATTATGTACGGCCGCCACTTCCGCGAGCCGAAAGACGGCGGTCCTCGCGGAGGCGCGGAATACAAAGACATTGTTGCCGCCGGAAAATACCTGCAAGCATTGCCGAACGTCGACCCCAAACGAATCGGGCTCTGGGGAGGCTCCTACGGCGGTTATTTGACCGCGATGGGCCTCGCGCACAACTCCGATATATTTGCCGCTGGCGTCGATCTCCACGGCGTGCATGACTGGTCAGACTTCAAGGAAGAATTTCCCGCCGACGCCCCTGATCACGCCGAGGCCGTGAAACTTGCGTTTCAATCCTCTCCAAACGCGGCCATTGCCACGTGGAAATCCCCAGTACTCTTGATTCAGGGTGACGACGATCGCAACGTCGACTTTTCCGAGACGGTAGATTTGTTACAACGCCTGCGCGCCCAAAAAGTCCATGTCGAACAACTTGTATTTCCAGATGAGATTCATGGCTTTTTGATGTGGAAGAGCTGGATCAAAGCGTATGCGGCAACCGAGGATTTTTTCGCGCGCGAAATGAAATAGCGCGTCTAAGAACCGACTAAACTTTGCTCAATTCTTTTTTGATCCGCTCCCAGGTTACGACGAGCGCCTCAGGAAGCACTCGCGTTTCGCCGACCACGCTAAGAAAATTGGCGTCCGCAATCCAGCGTGGCAGCACATGCATGTGAATGTGCCCGGCTACTCCGGCCCCAGCTGCGCGGCCAATATTCATTCCCATGTTGATTCCATCCGGAGCATAAAGCGTCCGCAGCACCGCCTCCATTTTCTGCATCAGCGTCATCATCTCCCGCGACGCTTCGATTGGAAGCTTCTGCAACTCGTCCAAGTGGGCATACGGCACCACCATCACGTGCCCGCTCGTGTATGGATAAGTATTAAGAATGACGAAGCAGTGCTCCCCGCGATGGACGATGCGCGATTCTTTGTCGTCCAATTTCACCAGATCGCAGAAGATGCAGCCCGACACAGAGTCAGCGCCAGTGACAAATGAATATCGCCACGGAGTCCAAAGGTGGTCCATGCCGCAGCCTAGCAGAAATTCGCGAAGAGTTGTCTATCTCGGTCGCCGAATCAGTTTCGCGGAAAACTAGTAGGCTCGATTTCGGCCACGCTATGTTGCTCTTGCGTGTGGCCATTAAGGTCAGCCACATTAGCAGGACACCAAAGACCAGCACGCCGATATTTTTCGTTGTAGGTGCAACAGCTTTGCGCAACGATGTGTGCACCGTGGCTTGCCCAAATACGCCAACCGAAAAAATACCGTCAGGTCAATGAGTGGAATCGTATAGTTACAATAGTTGAAGTAGAGTTTCTTCATGAAGAACGCGTTTGCTTTGGTTCTTATCCTGCTTGCCTCCGCGATTCTAAGCCCCGCCCAGAAAGAAACTGCGAAGCGGCTAAGCGATGCCCCTGAACGGGTACAGCGCGTTGAAATCCTGTATTTTCCTGAGCGAATCTTAGTTCGAGCTGCGCTCAGTCCAGAAAGACTGGAACAGGGTTATCAGTACAAACTCGAAATTAAAAATGTTCGTGAAACCTTAGAATGGCAACGGCTACTAGCGCTAATACGCGAAACATCGGTGGAGCCGTCGGGGCGTGGTTGTGACCATCGCACCGCCGTGCTTCTATTTGACCAAAACGGACAGCGTATCGCGTCGGTGTATTTCGAACGGTTTGGCAGAGGCGGCACAATGAACGGCGAGTCGGGCACCATAACGGGCGGTATGTATCATTGGGCTAAATCGTTATTGAAGGGCGTCGCTGAGTAAGTCGCGCGAAATATCCCCATTTCACTAACGAGTGTAATCATTTTTCCCTGCCAACAATACGCTGATTTACACTTGTTTTCTCCCATGTCTGCGCGGGAAGTATTGATAGCCCAAACTCGCGTTGTCCCTGCGTTGGGCTGGCTATCTCGCCAAGGTCGCTTCAGCGCCGCACCTTGCTTTTACAGTTGACGCGAGAACCGTTCGACCATTGGACAATGACACGATTCTCGTCCCGCAGCTCGTCCCCGCGGCTCATCCCGCAGTACGATGAGAGAGCACCCATCCAAACCCTTTTCTGGTGGCTGCATCAGTGCTCTATAATTGAACACTGTCATTCCCATAGGTCTACATCATCCGGCATGGCAATCTCAATTAGCGGAGGTTCAATTGCTTCACCAGCGCTATAAAGACCTGGCGTTTTTGGGCATCTCCAAGGCGACCATCCCAAATTACCTGCTTCGGCGCTTTGTAACGGGTCGGCGTCCTGCGAGCCGCGCTCATCATTTACATCTTGGTTGCGGCATGAAGTACTTGCCGGGGTTTGTGAATATTGACGGTAATCTGTTCAACAAGATCGATCTATGGCTTGATGTTCGAAATGGCCTCCCGTTTCCGTCAAACTCGGTTGATTCAATCTATTCGACTCACATGTTTGAGCACTTTTATCCTGACGAATTAAAACGGCTCCTTCGGGAATGTGTCCGTGTCTTGAAAAATTATGGCGGAATCCGGATCGTGGTCCCCAGTCTGGAAAGCGCGATCACGGCCTACTCTCAAGCGCGCAGCGATTGGTTCGACAATTCTTTCCCGCGTCACTTTGATTCGCTAGGCGGCAAGTTTTCCAATTTTGTTTTCTGCGACGGACAACATCGAACCGCATTTGACTTCGGTTATATCGACGAAGAGCTTCGCGAAGCCGGATTCACTAAAGTTGAAAGATCGGCCGAAGGAAACAGTCGCCTGTATGGGAGTAGCGTTCCGTCGTTCGAGCCGACAGATTCGAAGGATTTGCCCCATTCTCTATACGCTGAGGCTTTCAAGTAGCTCTTTTCGAAAATGAGGCCATCATCCGCACCCGGATCTAACTGGCCGCTCTCAGTAAGTCGTGACCTCAATAGACACAACTTACCCTAAAAACGGGCGTCTTTTACATTTTGAGGCGCGGTTGTTGAATCTCACTTTCCGTTCGCTGGAAAGCAGTTATCAACGGCTTTTCCGGTCTCACTGCCGCCCTCCAGTTTGTCGGTGTGTTGCTTTACCCAGTGTTTGAGCGGATCGAGCACCTTGTGGTCGGCGATGTGATAGGCCATATTCGACATCCCTCCCAGATTCAGAGGAGGGATATGGGTGTTGAATTGACTGGCGAACCGGAGATGTTGGATTTCATTTTCGCGAGGAATGTACACCGCGGAACCCTCTAAATCCCCAGCCAATAGCTCTTTGCCGGGATCAGAATGCGCCTTCTTCAGATCCGGCGAATCGAGGAGATGCTTGAGTTCCGCAAGGGAATCTGTGCTGACTTGTCCACTGTAACTTCGATCGGTCTTGGAACCAAAGATTGGTTGGAAGCGTGTCTCGCGGCGGTACGTGCCATCAGCGAAGACGACGGTGCAGTTGCTCTCGGCCCTTTCACGAGCAAATTCTGATGAATAAAAGCGGAACAAATATTTCGCCTCTGAACCGGCCGGGGCCCCCATGAGTTCGTCCGTTTTCCGGGTGTCCTGCCGCAGCTCCTTTGCGGGCACGCAGCGGCTCGCTGCGCCTTCGACCTTCACGGCTGCGGGCCGGCCTTTCTGAAGTTTTTGAAACCACCGCAAAAGGGGATCAAGCTCATCCTTGAAAGGTTTTCGGCTTGAGGGGTTATGGAAAGAGAGCGTCTGCCATTCGCGTTGGCGCCAAATCGCCAAGTCCAGGGCGTCCAAAGTATCAGAGATCATCTCTCCAACGACTTTTTCCTGTGACAACGTTCTCAATTGAGGGTTTTCTAAAATCTGAATGAGCTGCTCAATCTCGTCATTGCTGGCCTTGCCCGTGTACATTTCCGCTTTTGCCCGAAACAACTTCTCAAGCCGGTAGGTGCCGTCGTCGTCAACAAGAGCACATACTGCCTCGCCCGCCTGGAGCCGCTCGATGCGGAGCAATGCGTGGGGAGCATCAAGAGCTTGACCGTTGTCCGCCCCGGCCAGAGCCAAACCGAAAGGCAGCAGAAGGACCAGAGTTAGAAGCATTCGCTGCATGGCAGCCTATTAGAGCACAGCGGGTAACGGGTGGCCTGGCGAAAAACAAGACGTCGGAAGAATAAGTGCCCGCCGGCCCGCAGTTCTTTGGTGAAAAATCTGCCATTACACTAATTACACAACGGTCCGCCAGTTCTCAGTTAGTGAAATCGCGTGCTTACAACAGCTGACCTTTAGGCGTAGGATGCGGAGCTATAGGAATAACCAAATGAATCTTCGCGCTGCGTTCGAACACCGGGGACGGCTCGTAACGCTCACTTTTGTGTTCTCCCTTCTGTCGGCTATCGTTGTTCAGAGTAAACCTCCCGAACCAAAGGGGATCTTCTATCAAGACCTGCATTTTTTCGGATTCATCACAGAGGCGCACGGTCGCACAATAGGGAGCTTCACTGATATCAATTTTCTATCTAGCGACCTTCTTTTGGTGACTGTGAATACGCGGATGTATGGATCTTTCGAGCCATCTTTTTCAGACCAGCCAATTTCAAAGCTTCTCTTATTCGATATCTCGCGCGGGCAGTTGGTTAAGTCCATGGAAATGCCGGTGGAGAAGGCTGCGGGTTCAGTCAGGGCTACCCGGGGCGGCCAATTTGTTCTCCTGAATGAGTCAGGACTTCACCGCTGCTCACTTGATCTTGAATGCAGTTTACTATTTCTTACTCGCGGCCCGCTGTTCTCGTCTCCGCAAGGGGCGAGGCTGGTGGTCGGGGGCAATGCTAAAACACCGCAAAAGCTTTTGGACGGTGAGATGAACGAAGTAGATCAATTCCCTTGGGGCAACTTGAATGTCGTTCCGGGAGACAGAGGCTTGCTGATTCGACAAGATGGTAAGCTGCACATAAGGTTCGCAGGGAGGCCTGACCAGCCACTTTCATTCGGTGGCGGTGGTATCTGGCCCGAAGCTCGCTTTCTTAATCAAGAGACCATCGCAGATTTCGAGTCTGATAAGGCACTCGCTGTTGCAAGAGGCGATGGCACTGTTCTGTTCAGAGTACCCGTGACTGCGAGGTGGGAGCTTGCAGAATTAACAACAGCATCGTCTGGATCCAGATTTTGCTTGCATCAAGCGGGATATACAATTCAAAATTCGATTATCAATTTCCTCGACATCGACAACGGGCGGCCATTTAACTTTGAGAGTGTCAGTATCATATCGGTTGATACCGGGAAAGTCGTACTGGAAGAGCGCTGGGACCCACGTCCCTATGTCGGACTCCTAGCTGCCCCCGCACTTTCGCCAGACGGTCGGAAACTCGCCATAATCCGCAAAGGAATTCTGGAAGTTTATGATGCCAAGTAGTGACAACGCTGCCCCTCAGTGTCAGTTGTTGCAAAAATCGCCACTACACTCATTGACCTCGCCCGAGGGTCTTCGAGGGTATGGTGGCTGCCTTGGTAATCCATGACGCTGGGATGAGCGCCAGAAGGATACACAGTCCGCCAGCGGCCAAAGTCCCCACGAGAACATTGGCTGGCCTGTCCAGTGCGTTACGACCTACACTTTTTGCCATCCAGAGGAAGGCCAATCTTACTAAGAGCCTCGTGTATACTTAGGGGCTTTTGTTTCGATCTCACTCTCCAGCCAAGGATCCTAATAAATGAACAGCTTCCTTCGTACTTCAGGTTTCGTGTGCGTGTGTCTTGCACTTTGCTTGTCGGCCAGCGCGTCCACCGCTACCTTCGAAATCGTCGCCGATCCTATTCTCAGCCCGTGGTCAAATTTTGCTCTCTCGGGTAATGGAGAGGTCATAGCCGCAAACTATGGCGGCGAAATTTATCGTTGGACGGCAAGTACTGGCTTTCAGGATCTCGGCCCTGGCGACGCCTTCTCATCCTCAATCGGAATCTCGCGTGACGGCTCCGCCATCATCAGCGGTTACATTGGAAAGGACGGTTACAGCCGCCCCGCCATCTGGAAGTCGACTGGACGCACTGACCTCGGCCATCCCTGGAATGGAAGCCCCGCTGTCGGCAACAGTTGGGGGAGCGGCTACAGCCTGAACGCAACTGGAACCATGGCCGTCGGAATCGCATGGACTCACCAGGGCGCAGAAGGATTTGCTTGGAGCGCAGCTACGGGCAATGTTTCGCTCGGGCATCCGGCGGGCAATCAAAGCAGCCGCGCTTCAGCTATCTCAGCCAACTCCGCGACAATTGTCGGCTTCTGGGAGGATGTAACCGGCCCTCGCCGCCCGGTGCGATGGGTGGCCGGAAAACATGACCTGTTCCTCGGTTACAAGACACTCGGCGAAGCGACAGCCGTTAGCAGCAACGGCAGGGCCATAGTTGGGCAATATTACAACCCACAAAATAATGGCATCGCTTTCCTTTACTCAGACAGCAACGGCTTCAAGGCCCTCGGAACAGTCTTGCAGGGACCTTATGAGCAAAGCCTTGCGAACAGCATTGCCGATAATGGGACCATCGTCGGTTGGAGCGGCGATCCATGGACCCACGGCATCGATGCTTTCATATGGACACCGGCGGGTGGCATGATGCGTCTCGAAAAAATGTTACGCCAATCGGGAGCAAAGATTCCGGCAGGCACTACTTTGTATACCGCCGATAGCATCTCAGCCGATGGAACTACCTTGGCTGGACAATACTTCGACACTCAGCGCCACTTCGGCAATTGGATAGCGCACATCAGTAAGTAAGGCTGCCCGTGCAAAATGGCCGACGGGATCGGCATCTAAAGTTTGCTTAAGCACGGAGATCAGTATGCGGAGGAGTCTCGTGCTCCGTTTCGTTGTGCCAGCGCTTGTCTGCTTGTTGGTCGCGTGCGGCGGATCCGCACCACCATCTAACCCAGGAACTGGGTGGACTCAAGTCATGGGTCCGGGCCCAAGCGCTCGATATGCGCCGGTTGCTGTTCTCGATCCGAAGCGGCGACAGATCGTGCTTTATGGCGGCGCAGGCGGCGGGAGTGAAGTGTGGCTCTATTCGCTCGATCAGCAGACCTGGCAGATGATCAATCCTCCCAATGGGCCTCCTCCGCTGAGTTCGGCTGGAGCAGTCGCAGACACCAAGAATGACCGCATGGTTCTCTATGGCGGCGCGGGGACGATCGCGCTGGATCAGACTTGGGCATTTAGTTTTGCCACCCAGACATGGTCTTCATTGCCGACAGGCCCGCCGGGACGTTTCGACGTCGGCGCGACGACGGACGGACAGCATGCGTGGTTCTATGGCGGTTATTTGCAGGGGTTCGTCCCGGTAAACGAACTGTGGCAGTTTGATCTCACCGCAAACACCTGGTCGATGCTCCCGCAAGGCCAGAACTTACCCTCACCACGCACTAACATGGCTTTCGGTTATCTGTCAGGCTTTCTTTATACGTTCGGGGGACACGATCTTAATGGTCTAACTCCGGGAACATGGAAATACGATCTCAGTGCAGCGCAGTGGACTCAATTGAATCCAAAGGGAACTGCGGCAGCAAGGGCTCATTTCGGCGATGTCATTGACCAGAGTTGCGACGATTTCATTTTAGCTGGAGGCGACAACGACGACACGAAGGACGTAGCCACGACGGATTATTTGACGTTGAATGCTTCGCCGCAATTTATTTTAATGCCAGCGCAAACTCTTCCCCCTGTGCGGCGGCATGCGGCGCTGGTGCTTGATCCGCAGACTGGAACGCTTCTCCTTTTTGGAGGACTGCAGGGAACCGGTTTGCCCGGGCCGTCCTCAACGTTATTGGGAGACACGTGGCTCTATAAACTTGGTTCCTGCCCTAACAGGCCAGCATTTTTCGTGGCCTTTAGCGAGTGAGATCGCTTCCATGAGAAGGCCGTTCGGAGTCAAGATTTTTCACTGGCTTCATTGAACAAGGTTTTCTTCTCCCCGCCGAGTGATTTCCAGCGCGATCCGACTGCGCGCCATCGCGCCGAAAACTTCGCGCAACACTTTCGCATTCGTCCGGACTCGCTGCTCGAGTTGTATCTGGCCGGCTTCATCCACCAAGCAATACCAACAGTTGCGATCTCCCAGATCCAATCCGACGGTAAGTTTCTGCTGCGAAATATTCCTGCTCTGCACCGCCGCTCTGGTGCTAACCTTCTTCATTGCCGCTTTCCTTTTTATCTGTGCCTTAAGCACGTCGATAACTTGGGAGCATACAGCATCCCGTGAGACCGGCCTTCTCATCCATCTGGTTACAACAGTGACTATTTTGTTTTGTTCTAAAACAGCCATGACCCGTGCTCTTATAACTTTATTGATCGCCGCCACCACGGTCGTATTTGCTCAAGATGGCGCCGTCGTCTGGCAACCGCCCAAACTTGAAGGTATTCCAGACAATCTTCCGCAGGCGACAGTCTCCAAGGAGATGATCACGAAACTGCGCGTGGATAAGGTGCAGGTCATTCTTGAAGAGACGCCTCTCAAGGATATTCAAAAGAAGCTCGGGGGGATCATTGGATCAAGCGGCCACGCAGGTGATTTCGTGGAGTGGATCTGCTTTCACGACTCGGAGGCGAAGGGACGGCGGGTGTTGTGGCTTGAAAGTAATGAAATGGGCGGCCATTTGGTCGATGGCTTTGCTCTGCAACGAGTAGCTGAAAAAGCAACTCTAGATAGGCGATGCCGAGCAGGGGCCTCTGAGATCGAGTTGCCTGCCGGCATCACCCTCGGTTTAACAGAATCCGAAGTGCTTCGAAGGCTCGGTCCGCCTACTGCTAAATATGGCAATATCTTGTATTTCGAGCACGAACACCAAGAGACTATCCGCGCGGAACCCTATACTTCATCCTACAGCGTGTACGTAGAGATTCGCAGCGGTGTGGTAGGGATGATCCAAGCGTGGAAAACGACGAGCAACTAGCGGCAACGCAACCCAATTTTTGCAAATCGCCATATCCGCCGCGTTTATCGACTCTGCAATGGATGGCGCAACATAAGGGCGGACGTTGTTCTCAGCCCGCCCAACATTATCCTCGTATTTTGTATTCCCCTTTTATTCGCCCAGTGGCATACTCTTCTTCGAGTCAAGCTCCTTCTTCAAAAAAAAATGAGGAGTTGAGACCCTGTTTTCCTGTCAAGTCCTCACACCCTCACAGGGCGAGACAATTTACGATGCAACGTACTCACTTAAATATCGTGGCGACTCTCGAAACAAGCATCGGACGGCTTCCGGCGAATATCGACGCTGAGCGCTCAATTCTTGGCGCAGTTCTGCTCGATAACCACGCCTTTAACGACGCCGCCGAGCACCTCAGGCCCGAAGATTTTTCGATCGACTCGCATCGCCGAATCTATTCCCGCATGATGGATCTGGCCGAGTCGTCGCGCCCCATTGACATCATTACCCTCGTCGAAGAACTCGACCAGAAGAAGGACCTGCAGGCGGTCGGCGACGTCGGCTACATTTCCGGACTGCTCGATGGCGTTCCAGATCGCCCGTCCATCGAGCACTACGTCAGAATCGTCCGCGATAAAGCAATTTTGCGCGGCCTCATCAACGTAGCGAACTCGGCCATCGCGAAGGCCAGCGAGCAGTCAGACCCGGCCGACGAAATCCTGAATGAAGCCGAGGCCGCCGTCTTCGCCCTCTCAGAGAAGCGTATCGGAAAAGGCTTTCAGGGGATCAAGGAGATCGTCCGCAATTCTTTTGGATCGGTCGACGCCCTGCTCCAGCGCGGGCAACGTATCACCGGATTGGAGACGCATTACATCGCTCTCGATGAGATGACCAGCGGCTTCCAGAGATCGGATCTCGTCATCCTCGCCGCCCGTCCATCCATGGGAAAAACCAGCTTCGCCATGAACATCGCGGAGAACGCCGCCATCGATGACGGCAAAGTGGTCGGCATCTTTTCTTTGGAAATGTCGAGCGAGGCCCTGCTGCAACGACTTCTCTGTTCGCGATCGATCGTCGACGCACACAAGATGCGAACCGGATCTCTATGGGGCGATGACATGAAAAAAGTCGTCCGCGCCATGGAAGAACTTTCGAACGCGCCCATCTACATCGATGACACGCCCGGCATCTCGATCAGCGAAATGCGCGCCAAGGCCCGACGCTTAAAACAATCGCAAGGCCGGCTCGACCTCTTGGTCGTCGATTACCTCCAACTTATGTCCGGAGGCAGCAAGCGCTTCGAAAATCGAACGCAAGAAGTTTCATCGATCTCGCGCGGCCTGAAAGCAATCGCCAAGGAATTGCAGGTTCCGGTCGTTGCCTTGTCCCAGCTCAGTCGTGCGCCCGAAAGCCGCGGCGGCGACCATCGCCCCCAGTTATCCGACCTGCGTGAATCGGGCTCGATCGAGCAAGACGCCGACGTCGTGATGTTCATCTTCCGCGAAGAGGTCTACAAGCAGGATGATCCCGACCTCAGAGGACGCGCTGAAATCATCATTGCCAAGCAACGAAATGGCCCGATCGGGAAGTTCAACCTGGCATTCCTTCATAATTCGACCCGCTTTGCCAATTTGCTCGAGGGCAATAACGAGCCTGGCGAGTAGTCCGAAACCGGGCCCTCCCGTGGCTGGGCGATGACTCCCCCATCCATAACTCTTTGTATTCTGTTAGATCGAAGCTGTGGAAAACTTTGTGGATGTTAGGGCGGCGATTTTGGACCAAGTCGGAAACAGCCGCCCCGCTCAGAAATTTGACAATGACGCACTTCCGCCAAGCCTATGTTTCTAAGTTGGTTAACCGCTACTGTGCGACGAAGTGCCTCAAAGGCTTTTAAATTAGCACTTTTGTACGGGAATTTGAGATTTGCACATCTTCCGGAAGGAGATGGCACGCATCGGCCATAAAACAACCGATATTCTTCGCATTCATGACATTTTCATGTCATTAACGACAAGAGCTAGCTGCTGCCCTCGCCCACCTTCAAGACCGCCAGAAAGGCCTCTTGCGGAATGTCGACGCGTCCGATCCGCTTCATCCGCTTTTTGCCCTCTTTTTGCTTCTCCAAAAGCTTACGCTTACGAGAAATATCGCCGCCGTAACACTTGGCGATCACGTTCTTTCGGATGGCCTGGACCGTCTCCCGGGCAATAATCTTGGCTCCAATCGCGGCCTGAATCGCCACCTCAAACATCTGCCTCGGAATCAATTCCTTCATCTTTGCCGCCAGCATCCGTCCGCGGTCGTAGGCAAAGTCGCGGTGAATGATGGTTGAAAGAGCGTCTACCGGCTCGCCCGCAACCATGATATCGAGCTTCGCCATCGGAGACGTCCACCTGCCCGCAAGATGATAGTCAAGAGAGGCGTATCCGCGCGAAACCGACTTCAGCCGGTCATAGAAATCGAGCACAATCTCGTTCAGCGGCAGCTCGTACTGCAGCATCACACGCGAGCCGGTGACATATTCAAAACTCTTCTGTTTGCCGCGCTTCTCTTCCACCAGCTTCAAAATGCCGCCCACATATTCCTCATTGGTTAAGATCACGGCAAGAATGACGGGCTCTTCCACTTTCGCGATCTCGCTGACATCCGGCCAGCGCGAAGGGTTGTCCACTTCAATCACAGTGTTGTCGGTTTTCGTGATCAGATACCGGACGCCCGGCGCGGTCGTGATCAAGTCGAGATTGTATTCGCGCTCCAGCCGCTCCTGAATGATCTCCATGTGCAATAGACCAAGAAACCCGCAGCGGAATCCGAAACCGAGAGCGACAGAACTCTCCGGCTCAAAGAAAAAAGATGAGTCGTTCAACTTCAACTTCTCCAGCGCCTCGCGGAGCTGGGTATGCTCGTGAGCGTCGACCGTGTAGAGCCCGGCAAAAACCATGGGCTTGATCTCTTCAAACCCCGGCAACGGTTCAAGCGCCGGGCGATCATCATCAATGATCGTGTCGCCGATTTTCGTATCCGCAACTATCTTGATATTCGCAATGATAAAACCGACTTCTCCCGCAACCAGTTCATTGATCTCAACCGGCTTCGGCGTGAGAACGCCGAGAGCTTCAACCTGAAAGACTTTCTGGTTGTGCCACAGCCTGATCTTCTGCCCCTTGCGCAGCGTGCCTTCGAAAACCCGCGCCAGCACCACAACTCCGCGATAAGGGTCGAACCAGGAATCAAAGAGGAGCGCCTTAAGATTCTGCTCCGGCGCGCCTTTTGGCGGAGGCACGCGTTTTACGATTGCTTCCAGAACGTCGGGCACTCCCAACCCCGTCTTCGCGCTGATGAGCAACGCGTCGGTCGCGTCAAGACCCACCGCGCTCTCAATCATTTCTTTCGTTCGCGGAACGTCGGCGCTTTGCAGATCGATCTTATTGATAACCGGAATAATCTCTAACCCATGATTAATGGCGAGATAAGAGTTGGCTAAAGTTTGCGCTTCGACGCCCTGCGACGCGTCTACAACCAGCAAAGCGCCTTCGCAGGCGGCCAGCGACCGCGAAACTTCGTACGAGAAGTCGACATGCCCCGGAGTATCGATCAGATTAAGCTGATAAATCCCCCCGTCCTGCGCCGGATACAGCATGCGTACGGCATGGGCCTTGATGGTAATGCCGCGCTCCCGCTCGAGATCCATCGAATCGAGCACCTGGGCTTGCATCTCGCGCATGGCAAGCGATCCGGTCAACTCGAGCAGACGATCCGCTAGAGTCGATTTTCCGTGGTCAATATGCGCAATAATCGCGAAATTGCGGATGTGTGCTGCATCCATGAGATACGTTGATTCTAGCAGGCTAAGGCGGCTGCTATCTTAACAAGGGCTGAACAAGGATTAGAGAAGGTTGGACAAGGATTGAACAAGGATTGGACAAGGATGAAATCCTTGCTACACTACATGGAATGGCCAAGGTCACGAGCAAACTGCAGTTGACGCTGCCGAAGGCAATTGCTGAGCAGTATAAGATTCGCCCTGGAGACGAACTGGACTGGTTGCCGGCGGGGGAGACCATACGAGTAGTAAAACGATCGCGGTCCACATCCCGCCGGGCGGACGCCGCCACCCTCCAGCAACGCCTCCGACTCTTTGAGCAGGGAACGGCTCGTCAGCAAGAGCGAAACGCTGCGTTCCGAAAAAAGCATCCCCCTGCTAGCCAGCCCTCGGATCGTGGTTGGACGAGAGAGGAACTTTACGATCGTGGCCTTCCTCGTTGATACAAATGTGCTCGTCTACCGGTTCGACGCCCGTCATCCGGAGAAGCAGCGAATTGCTCGCGATGTTCTGCATCGCGGACTCAAAGATAACTCCGCCAGAATTCCGCACCAGGCCCTGATCGAGTTTGTATCCGTAGTGACGCGTACGAAAGTCGGCTCTGACCCCCTGCTGTCCCTGGACGAAGCCGGCCACGAAGTGGAAGAGCTCATGACGCAGTTCCCCATCCTTTATCCGAACGCGGCGGTTCTTCATTCAGCGCTCCTGGGCGCGGCTGCATACCGGATCTCGTGGTTCGACGCGCACATCTGGGCCTATGCCGAACACTACGGGCTCGAGGAAATTGTCTCCGAGGATTTTGAGCACGGACGATTGTATGGGAGCGTGCGGGTCAGAAATCCGTTTCGGCGAAGGTGAAGCTGCCAGCGGTGAAGACAGCAGAAACTTCTCGGACAAGCGCCTAACGTATTTGGAAATAGCAGAAGTATGTCCTGAATTCATGTGACACTCAGCTCTTGCCCGTCGAGTCGCTGAAGATTGCCGACTGAAGACCGTGGGGCTTATGACGGGCTCCTTCGCACATTTTGTAACATTGGAGGCGTTCAAGAAAAAGGGCGCGATCGCTCGCGCCCCTCTTTTGCAATCAGACTTCTTTAACCTTCTTGCCTAATCCCTGACCCCATCCATGAACGCCCGCAGCTTTCGCGAACGCGATGGATGCCGTAGTTTTCGCAGCGCCTTAGCCTCAATCTGCCGGATACGCTCACGCGTGACCGCGAACGATTGCCCGACTTCCTCAAGCGTGTGCTCGGAGCCGTCTTCCAGCCCAAAGCGCATCTTGATGACCTTCTCTTCGCGCGGCGTCAGCGTACGCAGCACCTGCGAGGTCTGGTCCTTGAGGTTGACATTGATGACCGCCTCGGCCGGAGACACCACCGCGCGGTCTTCGATGAAGTCGCCCAAGTGCGAATCTTCCTCTTCGCCAATCGGCGTTTCGAGGGAGATCGGCTCCTGTGCAATCTTCAAAACCTTGCGGACCTTCGCTACCGGAATATCCATCCGCTTCGCGATTTCTTCCGAGGATGGTTCGCGTCCCAGTTCCTGCACCAACTGCCGCGAGGTGCGGATCAGCTTGTTGATCGTTTCGATCATGTGCACCGGAATACGAATCGTGCGCGCCTGGTCCGCAATCGCTCGCGTGATCGCCTGCCGGATCCACCATGTGGCATAGGTTGAAAACTTGTAGCCGCGGCGATATTCGAACTTGTCGACCGCCTTCATCAGGCCGATATTGCCCTCCTGAATCAGGTCGAGAAACTGCAAACCTCGGTTGGTGTATTTCTTTGCAATCGATACCACGAGACGCAAGTTCGCTTCGATGAGCTCGCGCTTCGCATATTCCGCATCCATGTCGCCCTGGATGATCTCGCGCTGCGTGCGCTTGAGTTCCGGGAACAACAGGCCCGCCTCCACTTCAAGCTTTTCGAGCTCTCCGCGAACAGCGCGCGATTGCTTTTTATATTCTTTTTTCTGCTCGTCGCTGCGAGTCCCCTCGGCCCGCTTCTCCAAATTCTGAATCTGCCGGTCGAGCGAGCGCATGCCGTCGACCGTGCGATTCACGCGGTCGATGAGGCGCTTGCGTTCATTGTTGGTGAAGCCCAGCTTGCGGACAGCCTTCGAGGTGCGCACGACAGAGCGGGCCAGTTGGATGCGATAGCGCCGGTGATCGCGTGGACGCTTCTTCTGATTCACCGCAGCAAGCTTTTCGGCCAACGGCTCTACTTTTTTGTAGAACTTGTCGAGCGCGCTAATCTTGGCGAGGAAGTCCTTCAACCGCTTATCCACAATCTCTTCGGTGATTTCCTCTTCATCGAAGGTGACCAGCTCCTTGATGGAGCGGACGCCTTTTTCGAGGTCTTCCCCTAGAGCCAGCAGTTCGCGAATTACGATTGGAGAACGGGAGAGCGCCTTGAGAACCCGGTTTTGCCCGCGCTCGATGCGCTTCGCAATTTCTACTTCACCCTCACGGGTAAGCAAGGGTACGGTTCCCATCTCGCGCAGATACATGCGGACGGGATCATTGGTTTTTTCCAGGGCTCCTGGGGTGAGGTCGAGTTCGACATCGTCGGAGGTATCATCTACTTCTTCGAATTTTTTTTCCAGATCGGTCGTCGGCCCTTTCGAGCTTTCGAGAACATCGATTCCTTGGGTTCCGATCGTGGTAAGCAGATCTTCCAGGTCTTCAGCAGAATGCACATCGTGCGGGATAAGGTCGTTGACCTGATCATAGGTCAGATATCCCTTCTCTTTGCCTGCGTCGATCAGCTTTTTTATGTCGTCGTACTTGTCGTCAAGTGCCAATGCAGATTACCCTTCAAGGCGTTCGCAGCTGCGCGAAAACCAAACTATGGAGCGTGGGAGTTGTGACGGAGTTATGCGCGGACGCACAAACTTCAGAAGTATAGCACGCCAACACGCTATCTATTTCTCCGTTAGGTAGTTAGATGGTAGTAAATGCTATTCCGTTCCAACCAAAATCGAAAGAAAACGAAAGAAAATAGGGTATTTGCCGTATGGGCCCTTTCCCGGCTCTCTGCGGCGCGAAGATATTTGCTGTTGTTATGACGCCTGGCTGGCGGCGTCCGCCAGCCCCGGGTCCATCAAAGCCCGCTTAAAGCGCACCTTTTCGTGTAAAAGCGCCTGCCGTTCCTGCAATGGAATCCCCGGTCGCTGCAGCCCCATCTGGACTTCTTCTAACCGCCTTCGAAAATAGATGCGCCTCAGAGCCCGCACCGCGCCCTCAACCATCTCCGGCGTCAGTTCTTCTTCTTCGTCCATCAGGATCGCGGCCAACTGCCGCCGGTCCGCATCCGTCTTCGGCAGTTCCATGACATCTGCGTCCTCGGATGCACCTCCGAGTAACGCCTCGATCAGCGATTGTGCGCCGAGACCTTCATAAAGTTGTTCTGACTGAAGCGCGAACGCCGCTTGCCGCGCCGGATCAAATTCCTCATCGGTACCCTCGCGGGCCGTCGTGCGCGTATCGGCTGATTGAATTTGGGTCTTTGATGCCAGGGCGCGGATCAACACGCGTTCGGCCCCCGTAATCTGCGACTCCGTCGGAGCTTTCACCTTGGTCGCCGCGCGGTTCGTGGCCGCATGTTTAAGCTCTTGCCTCAGGACTGTAGAGTCGATGCCGAGCTTTTGAGAGATCTCGAGCGCCAGTTCGTCCCGAACAATTCGGCTGGGCACCCGCTGAATATGTGGCAGCAGATGATTGATCGCCTTCACCTTGCTGTCAGAATTGCGCGCGGGAAATTGGGCGCGGGCCCGGTCGATGAGATAGTCGAAATATTTCTGGGAGGCCTTAAGTGCCGCGCCATAGGCATCTTTGCCCTTGCGCCGAATAAACAAATCCGGATCGAATCCCGCATCGAGCGAAAGCACCCGAATATTGAATTCTTCTTCAATAAGAAGGCCGAGAGTCCGCTCAGTCGCTCTCGCGCCAGCCGTATCGGGATCAAAATTGACGATGACGTTCTTCGAAAAACGGCCCAGCAACTTCGCCTGAAGCTCGGTGAACGCCGTGCCTGAACTGGCGATCACGTTATGAAAGCCCGCCGCGTAGACCGAAATGCAATCCATCTGCCCTTCAACGATGATCGAATACTCAAGCTTTCGAATCGCCTCTTTCGCAAGATCTAAATTGAATAGGATCCGCGACTTCGAATAAATGGCGGTCTCCGGCGAATTCAGATATTTCGGCCCGGCCTTGTCATCAGTGGCCAAGGTACGCCCGGTGAACCCGATCACCCTCCCCTGATCGTTGCGGATGGGAAACATGACCCGATTGCGAAACTTGGAATAAATCGCCGCTGAAGCCGCAGCGCCCGCAGTTCGGGCATCCTTCGAACCGCCCGCCACCGCCTGGCCGCCGTCCTTCCACGAGAACAGGCCGCTCTCGCGCAGCAAATCTTCCCCAAATTCGCGCCTCAGCGCGTCCCGCAGCAAAAAGCCAGAATCAGGCGCGTATCCAATCTGAAAGCTCTCGATCGTCGCCGCATCCAATCCGCGCCCCTTCAGATACTCGCGCGCATTCGCTCCTTCAGGGCGCCGCAAGCACTCCTGAAAAAACGCAGTCGCCGGCACATGCACATCGAGCAGCGCCATGCGCAACTGCGCGTCGCGAGCTTCGGCCGGACTTGAGAATGTCACCTTCGGCATGGCCACGCCGAGTTTCTGCGCAATGACCCTCACCGCCTCGGGAAAGGTCACGTTCTCGGCCTTCTGCACGAAGGTAAAAACGTCTCCCGACTCTCCGCAGCCGAAGCAATGAAAAAACTGCCGCGCGGCGTGCACTGAGAATGAAGGCGTCTTCTCGCTGTGAAACGGGCATAGCCCGGAAAAATTCTGCGCCCCAGCCTTGCGCAGCTTCACGTAATCGCCCACGATGCGGACAATGTCCGCCTGCTGCTTAAGCGATTCTTTGAAGTTGTCAGAAGAAGGCGAAGTCATCGTGAGCCCGAACCGAAGGTCTGATTGATTATGCGGTCGGAGGAGTGTCGTTGTAAAAACAAATGCGGCCCGGGCCAGCCACCCAAGCCGCATTGTTATCGCGGATGTTCTGACTATTGTCTTTTGCCGAAGCAAAAAATCATCGTCGCGAACGCGCTCTCGACTCTCGCGAGTCAATAGCAAGACGCATCAATGACGAACCCAAAGCTTGCGCTCCAGGCTTTCGATTCAGCATCTCCACACTTCGTTAGAAGCATGGTTTCGAGGAGGCCGCTAAGCCCGGGCACCAGCGCACTGGACATGCGCCGAATTTTCCCCCGATGACTCACTCTCGAGAAAGCCACCGGCAATGCTGAACCACTCGCAACAAGTCAAAAACAATCTCACGCTTTGACTGAATGAACTTTGCTTGAGTCGATAACTTTGCGCAACGCGAAACTGCATCGCAGCTGTGTAAAAACTGTGAAGCCAAGCAACTTCCTGTGGATGTGGAAGGAAAAACGGTGCTTTAAATCGATTCCCGACGCCTGCGCTAGAAAATCAAATTCCAAATTCACTCCCGCTGCGTTCGACATTCGAATCCCTCTACATTTGCTGCCGTACAATAGCCCGATGATCGCGCACCTTCGCGGCATCGTTCTGTCGAAGCGCCCTAACCAGGCAATTGTGGAGGCCCACGGCGTGGGCTACGACGTCGCGATCTCGGTCCCGACATTTTCGGAAATGCCCGCCGCCGGCATCGAAGTCGCGCTCCACATTCATACCCACGTCCGCGAAGACGCGCTCAGCCTGTACGGTTTTTTGCGCCTCTCCGAAAAACATCTTTTCGAAAAGCTGCTGACCGTAAGCGGCATCGGCCCCAAACTCGCCATCACAATTCTGAGCGGAATGCCCGCCGACGAAATGATCGGCGCAATTCGAGGCGGAGACCTGGCGCGCCTTACACGCATTCCCGGGATCGGCAAAAAAACCGCCGAGCGCATGGTTCTCGAACTGCGCGACAAGCTGCCGCCAACAGCTGGAGCGGCGGAAACGACGACTCCTCTCGCAACTCCCGTCGAAGAAGATGTGATTTCCGCTTTGGTGAATCTAGGTTACCAACGCGTCAACGCCGAAAAAGCGCTGCAGACCGCAAAGACCAGCGGCCCGTCCCAGAATTTCGATCTGATGTTTCGCAACGCGCTGGCTGCGCTTTCGAGATGAGGAATATTTGGGCGGGAACGTAATTCAATTTCTGGATGAAAACTTTACTCAATAAAGACGAGGTTGCTTTAATTTCCCACGAACCTGAGATACAGATCGCGATCATCCCGGCACTGCTCAGCCATTCCCTTCACTTTATTCCAGGCTTCACGCTGGGTTTCGTCGTGCACGCGATCTTTAACGAGTTCCCATTCCTTTAAAAATCCCGCCATTTGAAGATGATTGAAAACGGTCTTGCCGAAGGGATCAATGCCACTAAGCAGAACAAATTTTGCTTCTTCGGCGGCAGGCACGACTCCGTGCATCATCACCCACTCACTTCGCTCACCAAGATCGTCTTCGAGTTTCACTACCAGGGACATTTTCGTCGGCCTCGCGCTTGCTGCGATCTACTGGACGCAATGTAACAGTCCCCAAGCGAGTTTGTCCAAGTACCGACATATCGGTAGTAACCGGCGTTTCTGGCTCTGGTTTCAGTTCCGGGGAAGTCGCGGACACTAGCCACGAACTCAAGATCACAAACTCTGGGTCACGCTTCGCCCATCATGGCCCCATGCTGAAAGTGATATTGCAGAATCTTTGCCGCCAGCGCCGGATTGAGCCCCTTCTCGCGCCCGACCAGCGTCCGCACCACCTCACCGCGGCACACTACCTCGGTCGAGCTTAGACCCGCAATTTCGGCCGGGAGCACAAGGCTGAGTTCGACCTGGGCGTTCGGAGGCAGATACTCTTCGGCTTGAAACAGCAATCCCGAGCGGCTGATGTTTTCGGTCTTGCCGGCTCGCCAGATCTGTTCTCCAAGCTGCCGGTACCGCAACGGCACCTGCAGGTTGTAGCGCCGCGCCCGAAATGGCGGCAACTTGCGAGCACCGGCCGAATCGATCCCATCAGCGGAGCGCGCCGCCAGATTCTTGGGGAACGGCTCGGAATCTAAAATCTCACGAACTCGATTCTTTAGAGAAGGCAGGCTGAACGGCTTCTGCATCAAGTTGATGCCGGGGTCAAGCATTCCGTCGTGCCCCACCGCATTTTCGGTGTAGCCGGACATATATAGGACGCGAACGGCGGGCAGCAATTTGCTAATGTGATTCGCAAGTTCCCGACCATTCATGCCCGGCATGATCACGTCGGTTAAAAGTAGATCGATGGATCCCTTGTGACCGTCCACGATTTGCAAAGCGGCTGCTCCGTCTTCGGCCTCAAGAATTTTGTAGCCCTGATTTTCCAAATACTGTTTTGCGAGACGGCGAAGGTTGACTTCATCCTCCACCAGCAAAATCGTTTCGCGCCCGCGTTGCTCCCGTGGAAGGCCGCGATACTCCTGTGTGGAGGCTGCTTCTTCTCGCCCATCGACCCGTGGGAAGTAGGCGTGAAAGGCAGTACCGCGAAGCGGCTGGCTGTCCACAAAAATAAATCCACCGCTCTGCTTTACCACCCCGTACACGGTCGAAAGCCCTAGTCCAGTGCCCTTTGCGCCTTTGGTCGTAAAAAATGGCTCGAAGATTCGCGACTGCGTTTCCGAATCCATCCCGACCCCGGTGTCTCTGATCGCGAGCATGATGTAGTCGCCAGCGGTGATGGGCGAGTGCGTGCGCGCAAAATTTTCGTCGAGCGTGACGTTGGCTGTTTCGATGGTCAGCTTGCCACCTTGCGGCATGGCGTCCCGGGCGTTAACCGCGAGGTTCATGATCACTTGATCGATCTGGCCGGGATCGGCGCGCAGGGCTCCGAGTTCGGCGCCCGGAACCATGACGAGATCGATATCCTCCCCGATCATGCGGGTAAGCATTTTCAGATTTTCAGCAACGACTTCATTCAGGTCCAGCAGCTTCGGAGTCAGCATCTGCTTGCGGCTGAAGGCCAGAAGTTGCCGCGTCAAAGAAGTGGCGCGTTGCGTGGCGTTGGCAATTTCTTGCGCCGGACCTCTTAGAGAAAGATCAGGCCCGAGACGCTCGAGCAAAAACTCCGAGTACCCCGAGATCACCATCAGCAGATTATTAAAGTCGTGGGCGATGCCCCCAGCCAGGCGTCCGATCGCCTCCATCTTCTGCGACTGGCGAAGCTGCATCTCTAGAATGCGGGTTTCCGTGACGTCTTCAATAAAGATTTCGAAGCTGCCTCCGGATTTTCCGTTAGGAATCGACCTCCCCGAAATTCTGGCTACGATCGCCGTCCCATCCTTCCGGATGCAGTCCGTAGTCAGGTCGTTGAACTCTTTACGCGCGTGAAAGTAATCCGCGGTTTGGAACCACTGCTGTGCGTCCGAATACAGGCTTCCGAGGTGCTTGCCCATTAGCTCGGTTGAGTTGTCGTAGCCAAACATCGTTACCAGCGCGGGATTTGCCGTCTGCAGAATTCCAAGCGAATCGCAGCGGCAGATTCCGTAGGGCGAGTTCATGACCAGCGATCTGAAGTTTCGCTCGGAACGACGCAAGCTTTCCTGCGTAGCCCTGAGGGCCGCGTTGAACCAGCAAATCAAGAGAGCGACGGCGAAAAAAAGCGCGAGGTGCGCGATCGCCCGCTGGAGTTCAGGACCACTAGGATGGCCATTCAGCGAATAATAGGCGCTGACGGTCATCGCAAAAGAGGTAGCCACCAGTCCGGGCTTCCACCCTCCATACCAGGCGCTGACCATGACCGCAACGGCAAACACTACCAGGCGGCTTTCGGCGATGTCAGAAAAAAATAATGTGGGAATCAGCGCCAGAACGGTACTAAGGAGAGCGACGCCATAACGCAGAATGGGTGCGCGCGATGGTGCCACGACCAGACTGCGGATGAGGGGGAGTTTCATTCGCATAGATTCATGCTATGCGCAGCACCTCACGCACAGCGAGTTACATCAGTGCATCGCAAGCACTTGGCAGCGATGCGTCACGGTACAACTCATCCGGGCAGGTTGTTCAGCGTGGTCATGAAACAACAAGAGAACCCTTGCCCACAGCCTAGTCTGAGTCGTCAGTTTGTGCAAAGTTCTGGCGCAAAAATCGGCTACCACGTACATACTCGTGCAATACCACTTGCATCGCTGCGCCCGAGCCTTGAAACTGTCGGGACCGCACAGTGCGTGGTAGGGACAGCTGTTTAAACCGACCGCGATGGCGAGAACTTCGGAATAACAGGCTGTTAACCAGAAAAAGCATGAACATCGGCATTCTCGGGGGAACTTTCGACCCCATCCACAATGGGCACCTGGCGCTGGCGCGGGCCGCCTCTGCTCGCTTCTCGCTGAATCGAGTGCTGTTCGTGCCGTCGAATATCCCACCCCATAAACCGAAACTTTCGCTCACTCCTTTTATTCACCGCTATTCAATGGTGGCGCTTGCAACGCAGGGGGAAAAACGTTTTCAACCGTCGCTGCTCGAAGCCCCAGACTTTACCGTGCCCCGGACCTCGTCGTCGCTCAAACGACAAGAGGCGACCGTCAACTATTCGATCGATACCGTGCGGAAGCTCAAAGCGTCGCTAAAAAAGTCGGACCGTCTCTTCTTTCTGATCGGAATTGACGCCTTCATCGACATCGCGAAGTGGCGCGAAGCGACCGCACTCCTTTCCGAATGCGCCTTCGTTGTTGCCAGCCGCCCCGGATATTCCCTGCGCGAAGTGGCTGAGTCTCTTCCCGAAGGTTTGCGGCCGGCATCGCCCGTCATACTTCCATTTCACAAGCAACCGGCAGCCGGCGACCTCGTGCTTCCGGGGGTGACCCTTCATTTGCTCGAGGACGTAAACTATCGCGTTTCGGCTACCGCGATTCGTGCCGCAGCGGCAGCAGGTAAGCCCCTGGCACGGTGGGTCGACCCGCACGTGGCGGATTACATTCGCAAGCTGAGTCTCTTCAGTCGAAAGTGAGCCGGCCCGCAGCGCGCCACCTCGAAGCGCGCCACCACGCGAGCGGGTTACAATCGATAAGTAATGAAGAAAAAAGATGACCTCAAAGTCCAGGTGAATGAAGCCATCCTGGCCTGCCACGATAAGCAAGCGGAAGATGTTGCCATCCTCGAGCTGGAAAAAGATTCTGGAGCCTTCACAGATTACTTCGTGATGTGCAGCGGCACGAATCCGCGCCAGGTTCAGGCCATCGCCGACGCAGTCGATGAACGGCTCGAACGGCTCGGCCTCCGCGTCACGCACTCCGAGGGTTACAAGCAGGCGGAGTGGGTGCTCTTGGATTACGTCGACTTCGTCGTTCACGTCTTCTCTGAGAAGGCGCGCCAGTTCTACGATCTCGAGCGGCTATGGAAATCGGCCAAGCGCCTTGAGCCCAACGAATTGTTAGCGAAGCCCAAGCGCCGCGCAGTGGCCACGAAAGCTTCCTCCACAAAGAAGTCTGTCTTAGCCCTTCCACGAAAAAAGCGGGCGTAAGTTCCCGCCGTCAAAATTTGGAATCTCGAGCTTCTGCTCAATTTAAAATCGCGTGAAGATCAAAGTCGCATGGATTGGGAAGACAAAAGAACCAGCCATCGATTCGCTCACTGCGGAATATCTAAAACGCATCTCAAGATTCGCTGAGGTCGAAGCCCTCCCTCTGAAAGAAGAAGCACAGCTCAGCGCGCTCGCGACTGGCTCGTCAAACAGGAAGACCAGCAGCAACCACCGGCATAAACTAGTCCTGCTCGACTCCCGCGGAAAGCAGTTTTCCTCCGAAGAACTAGCCGAGTTCATCGAACGCGAGCAGATCGCGGCCGTTCCGCTGCTCTTCGCCATCGGCGGCACTGACGGCTTCTCCAGTGAGACCCGGCAGCTTGCGCAAGCTACGCTCTCGCTCGGCAAGATGACTCTGCCGCATGAACTGGCGCGCGTCGTGCTGCTCGAACAGCTCTATCGCGCCTTCACGATTCTGAAGAACTATCCCTATCATTTGGGGCATTAACTACTTGCTAACGGGCAGGGGCCACTCGGCCCGTTGTCGGCGAGCTCAAATTTTTTTCTCGAATGTACCTCTGAGAGCTTCCATCTGGAGCGGATTTCTCATAACGTAGCTTCAGCATATGA
Organism: Acidobacteriaceae bacterium; assembly: GCA_025361625.1. GTDB lineage: Bacteria > Acidobacteriota > Terriglobia > Terriglobales > Acidobacteriaceae > Acidiflorens. The sequence continues at coordinate 16,983 of JANYKL010000151.1, read as the reverse complement.
AAATCGAACAAGCAGTGAGGCCCTCCCCCATGAAAAACCCGTTCGACGTTTTGCGAATGAAAGAGCAGGAACTGCTAAGAGTTCGCAAAGAGATGGATGCTTTGCGGATTGCGGCCCGTCTACTGGGCGCCGAAGACATCGGCCCCGAGAAGAATGCAGTACAACCCAAAATGCAGCGCGTAGTAGAAATGCCCTGATCCACGCCCTCCCCCGGGAATAAGGCGGACGGTTACCCCATCCGCCTTAACTTCCGTCCCTCTCCTCTTTCCCATGACTTAGGTGGCTGTAAGTCGCATCTAGGTACCCGATTAGGGGACCTCGGGTAAACTTTTTGCACTACCTCTGCCGTAGCTTCTACTGCTCGCTTGTGCCAGAAATAATAATGGTGCAGGCCAATTTACATCTCGAACATTCTAATAAGTCGCTTTTTCACCAAAAATTGTAATGGTGCAGGAACCTTTTTCCGCCTTTTGTGGCGACTCACATGCCTGTTCTATATGCATGGAACAACCTATCGCCCGAGACGCCAGTCCGGATCACGCGACGGGCATTTTCCTTATTGGAAGATCGGGAGCATCACTGCGGTGTCTCATCGATCGTCATTGATGATCCAAAGGAAATGCTCGTACCTTCTATTGCACGGCTCACAGTAAACCGCATTCTCACCACAGTTATTGTTTCCATACAGGCACTTGTATCGGTTTTTGTACTGCTTTTTCTCCGGGAGGCATTCGAGCGCAATAGCGTCAGATCCAACGCCTGACGAGTCTTTCTCGGGTTCGTGCTCAACTTCGGGTGGGAATGTCGGCTGCGGCTTGGGCTCGATTCGCTCCGCTTTGCCGAGCGGAGGTTCCAGAGGTTCAACGAGATTTACCCGCTTCAATTCTCCCATTCGCATGCTTTCCATCCGGCGTGTCGCTAGTTTCGGTGACCGCCAGTTGGCGCATCATACCGCCTCGTGCAGACATTTAGGCAAGTTTCAAGACACTGGAGGGCAATTTAATACAAATCGAGGTGACGTAAGTAACTCAGGAATTTCACGGGCGATCACCTAACTGCAACAAAACGGAAGAAAGTTTGCTTAAGCTTTCGTTGTATAAGTGCTATCGAACACAATCTCGACAAGTAAAGTAAGGGTGCACTCTATGGCCCCAGACTGACATCGGTGGTGTAAATATTTTTGACGCGAGAATACTCTAATTCCTTGGCAGTGAATCACTTGCCATCTATTCGGCCGAAACAAGTTCCAGCAAAGTCCCCTAAGAATCAGATAGATAGGTTTTCAGATGTTTGCAGTAATGTTGCAGTACGTCACGCAAGCCCTTCCCTATGAACGGGTTAGACCGTACTGACGGTTACCCGAACTGTTTTGACAGAGTTCACTACAGGGTTCGTTACAGAATGGTCCAAGCGATCGCCCGGAAGAAGTTTAATACCCGAAGTCTCAGCTACTCGCCGCCCACAGTCAGGCCGTCGATTCGAATCGTCGGAGCAGCGACGCTGCCTCGAAATTCGAGGTCGCTCCCAACCTCCGAAATGTTAAGGAACATCTCTTTCAGATTGCCCGCTACCGTGATCTCTTCGACCGGATAGGCAAGTTCGCCATTCACAATCCACATGCCCGAAGCCCCGCGAGAGTAGTCGCCGGTAACCAGGTTCGCGCCATGCCCGAGAAATTCCGTGACGTACAGCCCATCTTTAATAGCGCCAATCATCTCTTTGGGACTTTTCTGCCCGCGCTCCAAAAAGTAATTTCCGGGCCCAATCCCAGGAGTTCCCGCAAGCCCACGTGAAGCATTGGCGGTCGTTTCCAGCTTGAGTTTTTTGGCGGTGTAGGTATTTAGCAAATACGACTTCAAAATTCCGTTCTCAATAACGACCGTGCGGCGGGTTGGAATCCCCTCTCCGTCGAAGGGAGTCGTGCCGAAGCCCCCCACAATGGTGCCGTCGTCAATCACCGTGACATTCTTGGCCGCGATCTGCTCGCCCAATTTGCCCGCAAGGAAGGAAGCTCCGCGATACACCGAATCCCCGTTGACTCCTTCAAAGATGTGCTCAAGCATTGAGCTTGAAACCATGGGATCGAGCACGACGGGAACCTGCGCAGTCTTCACCTTGCGCGCGCCCAAACGTCGCAACGTGCGGCGCGCCGCTTCCTTGCCCACTGATTCCGCCGACTCAAGCTTTGCCAGACTGCGCGCCACTGAATACCAGTAGTCGCGCTGCATCAGTCCGCTCTCGTCCTGCGCAATTGGAACCGCCGCCACTGAGCAATACGATCGGCGATATTCGCCCACGAAGCCATGAGAGTTGGCCAGCACTTTTCGCCCAGAAGCCGCATCGAACGAGCCGCCTTCAGAGTTTTTAATGCGCGGGTCGCTGTCGAGTGCAGCCTTTTCAGCGCGCCGCGCATAGTCAATGCGCTCCGCGCTCGGCAACGAATAAACGTCCTGATGAAAAAGATCGAGCTCGCCCTTGAGTGAGCCGAGCATGCCTGCCTCGGGAATTCCACCGAACGGGTCTTCGGACGTGATCTTGGCCAGTTCGAGCGCCGACTTGAGCATGCGGTCAAGGCCCTCCGCCGAAAAATCGCTGGAATGCGTGCTCGCCGCGCGTTGTCCAAAAAAAACTCGCAACCCAATTGCCCGCGATCCTGATTCTTTCAGCGTCTCGACCTGCCCCAGTCGCACAACTGCAGAAAATTCGTCGCCTTCGCGGACGACGCACTCCGCTGCAGACGCCCCCGCCTTCATTGCGCGGCTGACCACGTCGCCGACGATTTCTTTCAGATTGAGTGCAATCTTCGTTTCGTTATTCTCCAATGCCGTTGTCATGATGAAACTTTCCCCTGTGCACTCGCTGTTTGTCCGAAAATTGTCGCAGAAAACTGCTCGCGAGCCGGAAGCAGTGAGCAACGAAATATCCAAAAACCGATCGCGGAAGCCGAGAAGCTGTTCAGGCCCGGCCGTTACTGCATGAACCCGCCCGGTTCTTTCCGCGCCGTACCCCCGACCGTCATGCGGTCAATTTTGAGAGTCGGAATGCCGACGCCAACCGGAACAGCCTGCCCATCCTTGCCGCAAGTGCCGACGCCTTCGTCGAGTTTTAGATCGTTGCCGACCATCGAAACCCGCGTCAGGACGTCAGGCCCGTTGCCGATCAGCGTCGCGCCCTTGATCGGAGCAGTGACCTTTCCATCCTCAATCAGGTAGGCCTCTGACGCGGAGAACACAAACTTGCCATTGGTAATATCGACCTGCCCGCCGCCGAAATTCACGGCGTAAATCCCATTCTTCACCGAGCGGATAATATCGCCGGGATCGTCTTCGCCTGCGAGCATGTAAGTATTCGTCATGCGCGGCATCGGAATGTGTTCGTAACTTTCTCGGCGTCCGTTGCCGGTATTGGCAAGGCCCATTAAACGCGAAGAAAGCTTGTCGCTGAGATAACCTTTTAAAATTCCGTTCTCGATCAAAACCGTTTCCTGCGTGGGATGGCCCTCATCATCGACGTTCAACGACCCTCGACGCCAGGGCATGGTTCCGTTATCGACCACCGTGCACTTCTCGCTTGCCACGCGCTTGCCGATCAATCCGGCGAATGCCGAAGTTTTCTTGCGATTAAAGTCCGCTTCCAGACCGTGCCCGACTGCCTCATGCAGAAGCACTCCAGGCCAGCCCGGGCCAAGCACGACTTCCATATCCCCGGCGGGAGCCTCGCGCGCGTCCAGTTGCAGCACGGCTTGCCGTGCCGCCTCTTTCGCGAAAAACTCAGGAGTCTTTTCTCCAAAAAAGAAATCCAGAGCCACTCTGCCGCCGCCACCCGCGCTTCCGCGACCGGAAGTCGTCTCAGTCTTGGCGATCGAAGACACATTCATGCGGGCCATGGGCTGAGAATCCTCGGCGAACGTCCCATCCGACCCCACTACCAGAATTGTGCGTAGTTCATCTGAGTAATTCGCCCGTACTTCGCGAATTCTTGGATCGTATTCGCGCGCAGTGCGATCGGCTCTCATCAGAAGTTCGACTTTAGAAGTCAACTCGGCATCGACCGAAGCCAGGCTTACGGGATACAAACTGCGGGCAGGCTTTTGCTGGAATCCGGCAACCGTTGTCTTCGACGGCGCGCTGGCGATCAAGGCAGCCGTTCGAGCCGCGTGCAAGATCCTCTGCGGAGAAAGATCGTCGGTGTAGGCGTATCCCGTTCGCTCCCCGGAAACAACGCGCACCCCGCATCCACCCGAGATTCCCTGCGACGCTGACTTGATGAGTGACTCATCCATGCTCAGCGAAGTCGATGTCAGATATTCAAAGTAGAGGTCGGCATAATCTCCGCCCGCTGAAAGCGCGGCCCCCAGATAGGTTTCAAGCGCGTTATTGGTCAGTCCGTAGTGCTCAAAGAAGAAATGCTCTTGATGATTGGTCACCATAATTTTGATGCTTTCGACTGGTAAACGACTCGGTTGGTGTTTTCTAGATTATCCCACGATCACTCGCGGATCATCGCTCTATCGCCATCAAAGCGACACTCATATCTCGCCACTTAAACCAAACAATTGCCGGGTGCCATGATCACTGACAGGCCGCGACCGAGCCGTAACAATGCAGTGCAATGACCCCCGATTCGCTCAGCCGGATGCTCTCCGACTTTCTTATGACCGCACGAGCGGCAGTGGTGATTGAAGACGGCGGCATCGCGTTCGACCTTGCCGACGCGAAGTACTCCATCAGCGGAGAGACTCACAAATGCCTCATCCATTTGTGGTCGAACGACCGCAACGCCGTGCGCCGTGTGCTCGATGCAGAAGTAAAAGGAACCACGCTGCGGTTACAGGTCCAGAAAATGGGTCAGACCAGGCCGACCCACCTGGATTTCTGCCGCGATCGCGACCATCGCTCTCCTGCCGCGCGTCGCTCAGCCCGCGCCGCCTACGAGCCTCGCTTGCGCCGCGCTCTTGAAAAATATTTTCACGGCTGGACCGTCGTCCGCCTCACCACCAGCACCGATCTCGAGCACTCCTTCGGTCCGGCTTACCTGCGCGGATGGATGCGGCAGGGCCAGCGCGCCCTTGCCATCGTTGGCGTCAACAACCAGGAAAGTCAGTCGACGATTGACGGCGCTCTGACCACCGGAATCCTTTGGCTTGACGCCTGCCGCCTGGCGCAACAGGCGCGGCAATCGATAGAAGGTTTGGTCATGGTCGTCCCCGACGGCACCGGCACTTTAACGCAGCAGCGCATGGCGCAACTTCATCCTGCGGCCGCCAAGTGGACATTGTATGAATTCGATCAGAGCGAAAATGTAATGAACCAATCCGATCTGAGCGATCGTGGAAACCTGGCTACGCGGCTGGTTCATTCGATCGACACCGCAGCGAGCCGCATACGCTTCGCTCAATCTGTTGCCCGAATTCGCCAAATCCTTCCGCTGGCCGAAGTGGTCGCGTTGTCCACTGCCGAGATCTCGTTTCGTTGTCATGGGCTTGAGTTTGCGCAGGCCCGCATGGCACATGACCCACTAACTTTCCAAAGCAATGAAGAAGTTATCTTCGGCGTGGGCGCCGAAGAGCGTGTCTTAACCGTCGGCAATGAGCCGGATTTCGCTGACTTGATTCGTCTCGCTGCAGCCGTGCGCCACAAAAACGGCCCCAAGAATCATCCTCTCTGGCGTAAAGACCCGGAGCGTTGGCTTGAGTCATCAATAACGGCCAATCTTGCCGCGCTCGATGGCCGACTTCGAACCGAATGCGTTTATTCTCAGGTTCCCGCTTTCGCCGCCGCCGATCGCGCCATGATCGATATTCTGGGCGAGACGCAAGATGGAAGGCTCGCTGTCATCGAGCTCAAAGCCGACGAGGATATTCATCTGCCCTTGCAAGGCGTGGACTACTGGTCGCGCGTAAATTGGCATCAAGGCCGCGGAGAGCTGAGCAAGTTCGGCTATTTCCCCGGCCGCCAGCTTTCGTCCGAAAAACCACTCCTGATGCTCGTCGCGCCCGCGCTGCACGTTCACCCGACGACCGACACCATCCTGCGCTACCTTTCGCCAGAGATCGACTGGGAGGTAATCGGGATCGGGGAAAGTTGGCGCGAAGAGATCAAAGTAATTTTTCGAAAAAAGCCTTTGAGAGGGAAGGTGCCACCGCCCCAACTCGCCATATCCGCCTGAGGCGGAAGGACGGAACGTGCAACTATGTACCCGGCTCACATTTTTGGGTAACTCGCAGTTGCGGTGACAAGGTTAGTGTATTTCGTTGTGGTGCGGACACCAGTCAATCGCACCATTAGCTTGCCTGCCAAAGCAAGCGAGAGACCAGTATTCAGTGCCGTCGGTGCCGAGGTAGTCTATCCGTCCATATACTATTAAGCCATTTTCGATACCGTAAAAGTGCCTAATCTCATCGTCGGTGAGTTTCACTGGTTCGCTGCTAATCCAATCGGCGGTTTTGTCATCCGCTCCAGGCGGCTCGATGCTTTCTCCGCGCTTACCACCCAAAGGAATTTTACCGACGGTTTTCACTTTATCCATAGCATGTGGAGCCATCGCCACGTAGAAGTGGGAGCGCACCCGAATGGCTGGGCTTTTTCCAAAATTGCGGTAATGCACGTTCCAACTGAATACCTCTCCAGTTTTACCCATTTGTTCCGTGGGAGCTGTTATCCACACATACGGACGAATGTCTTCATGGAATCTAATATTGGCGTCTTTGTTAGCTTGTTCAGAACAATTGGCCGCGCGTGTAGCTTGATTTATGGCTTCCCTAGTCTGAACGGTCTGCACAGCGGCAAGTCCAGCATAAATGCCAGCAGCTACGAACGCGAGCCAAGTTCCCAAAGTAAGAAATACTTGGAGCCAAAAGTTTCTGTTATCTCGGGTGCGCTTATCGTTCTCTGCTGCTCTTGTTTCATGGATGGTTGCATCTATTTCGCCCCCGATCCGAAAGCGGGAGCCATCTATGCTCTGGCGCAGTGCTAAGACTTCTTCTCCTAGGCGGTCGAGTGCTGCGATACAGTTCTTGTCAAGGAAGTCCATTATGAACCAACCCGAATACATCGAAGGCCCGGAAGCACTAGGGAACTTTGAAAGGGGAATGACGGCTTTGTTCAAGGTTCCCAGGCCAAAAACGAAAAAGGGAAGCAGAAGGATAAACCTAATGCTTCCCAGAGAAAACCGAAATCTTCCGACAAGGATTAGAAGGGGACTTGGGTTTCCCCCGTTCCTGTCGTTTCGTAGCGAGGCGAGGATTCTTTACCCGTTAGTTCGCTGTTCGTTAATCGCTGGCCAGCGATTTGGCTCATGCCAGGCGAAGCGCTGTCCGTCATTAATGCCGAACAAAGTGCAGAGTCGTGTGTGGCGTTGCTTGAGCCTAGCTCCGACCAAGGTTACCACTCCGCTAAAAGCCCAGGCTCTTCCGCAGCATCATCAACTGGCCCACATGATACGAATTGTGATCAGCCATGATGATCGCCTCGCGCAAAATCGTTTGCCCGTCGCCCCAAGGAATTTTGGCAAACAAATCCGTTTTCTGATCCTTAACCGCTTGCTGCATCGCCTTCAAATCTTTTTTGCACGCTTCAATGCTCCCAGTCCAGGCTTGTTCGTTGGGAGGCGCCGCTGTCTCGGGCCAATACCCATCCGGCCATTTCGGAGAAACGTGTTTGGAATTCCGGCTAAATTCGAGCAGGTCGAGCTGCGCCAGGCGAATATGCTCGAGCAGCATCCACGCCGTGTGCGGAAATTGCGCGACTTTGATTCCCGCAAACTGGAGCGGCCAGCCTTCTAACGTTTGGTCGAAACTGGCGTGAGCTCCTTCGCCCTTGAGCATGGAAATCAAATGCTCACGAAGGCCGGCGTCCGTCGCCGCACTACCCACCGGACGATGCTTAACCGATTTAGCCACCGTTTTTTTTACCGGCCTTAATTCGGACTTCTTCGCCGCCTTTTTCTTCGCCATAATGTACCAATTCTATGAAATGGACCGGCGCCGAGAAATGCAGTAAACTGCGTAGTAGCCCCGTCAATCGACTGGGGCAGCCGCGGGGATGGCCGTTTCTTCGTCGTTAGATTCCCCCTTGTAAACCCGTCCAACTCCGCGCACAAGCCGCCGCATCGGCAGTTGGCCGTGCTCATCGGCATAAAAAATCTCGCCCTCACGGCTTCCGCGATAACACCAGCGCTTCAGAATTGCGAGGTGCTCCATCCGTTCGACCGCGCTCGCCACCGCAGGTTTCGGGAACGAGGCCAGCGCCTCTTCAATGCGTGCCTCCATCGACTGCGATTTTGTGTGCTCAGTCGATGAGATCGGGAACAGCAGCGGGCCGGCAATCGCCCCTGCATCCACCCGGAACAGCGCGACACTCGCCACAGGTTTCGCGCCCGGCGAATCTTCGCTTTCCGTTAACGCTGACCTCTGCACAATCACTGCATGCATCCGATCGATACGGCCGAAGAACTCAGGCAGGTGCTGCAACATCGAAGCAACCCTGGTATGGCGGACGTGAAGCGCCGCGGCAGATTCAAATTCCATGCCGGCCGATGCCGCCTCGCGTTCTTGCGCAATCTGCCGCAACAACGACTCGCCCCGCGTATCCAAAAATTCGGCCACCCGCGCTACCTCCGAGCGGTAATCTTCGTCAGTGCAACCGCCGTAGCACGGCGCCAGGCACATCTTCATTTCGGAGTAAACACAGCCCGAAAACTTAGGGTCGGGGTGCAAATCGTCCACGCACCGCCGCATCTTGAAGAAATCGAGTGCGTCGTTCATGAACTTCTCGGCCGCTACCTTCGACGCGAAGGGCCCGTAATGTAGATTTACGCGAGCGCCATCATCGTCGAAGCGCTTGCCCAGGCGCGTCGACACAGACGCGCGGGGAAACTCGTTCTCAAGATGGAACTTGATCAGCGGGGCAGGACGAAAGCGCAGTCTCTTGGAGTAGGACTCAGGAAAAATTGAGCGCAAAGCCCGATAAAGCACGAACCCCGATTCGAAATCGGAACCGGTAAACGTGTATTCAATCCACCGGACGCGGTCGCGCAGATTCAGCCGCTTCGTTAGGCCCTCGGGACTTGCAAGCAATCGTTGCAGCCGTCGCCGAAGGTTCGCAGTCTTGCTGACATACGGCTCCGCTTGCAGTTCATCGCCGCGAAGCGCAAACACAGCCGGTGCCGCGGCGATCGAAGAAAAGAGCGCCCCGTCCGCCTCCGGATGAAACTCAATGCGCTGGCTGAACACTACGCGATTCTAAAGCGGTTTCATCTCGCAGCCGAGAAAATTACGACACCGCTATAACTACTGGGGCATTAGCCGAAGCTGGCGCTCTTGAATTTCTGACGGAAGTCGGGGCCATCCATCCTCACGATGCGGCACATCTCATGCAACCGTGAGCGCATGCGCTCGCCGATGCGGTCACCGAGCGTTTCTTCGCGCGCCGCCGCACGCGCTGTCGACATTGACCTCATTACACCGGCAGCCGGCTCGTCCGCAAAATTGGTCGTGATGATCGTGGTGCGATTGTCGTTATAGCGCGTGTTCAGGATGAGGCTCACCGTGTCCCAAACCCATTCGCTCGGCTTCACCGCGCCGAGTTCGTCAAGCAGCAATATTTCGGCTTCGAACACCGGACGCAATACTTGCAGTTCGGTTGCTTTGACCGAATCGTTATAAGAATTCTGGATCTGCTTCAGCAATTCCCGATAATCGCAGAACATGCATCCGCTGCCGCGCGCCGCCATCAGCTCTTTCAAGATTCCGACTGCAAGGTGGGTCTTGCCCGTGCCGATTCCGCCCACCAGCAGTAATCCCCTGCCATCCCGTGGATCGAACTCCTGTACAAAACGCGCCGCGCTGATCTGCGCTAACGAAACCGAACGGTCCGCTCCCGGAAAGTCGGTGGTGAAGTTCGATAATTCACAATGCTCGTACCTCTTGGGGATACACGCCGCCGTCAGTAACGTGCCTCCGCGCGCCCGCAACTGGCAGTCGCATCGCATCACTCCGCGTTCCGGAGCCTGCGGCACCAGCTTCCAGCCCGAGCCAGAACAGTTTGGGCAAACTTCAGCTTCTGTTTTCATAAGACAAGACACACAATGGTCAGCAGTAATGAAAATGCTCCGCAGTAATAAAACGATCCGCGCCTCTCAACTCTGCACCCGAACCGGCAATCCCCGCAACCCGAAATCGTAATCCACCTGTGCACATCCTGTGGAGGAGAAGACTCCCGTGTGGACAACGCGTGCAAGTTGCCCATTCGCCTTTCGCCGCTCAGCAAGGCGTTTGGCGTTATCCGCCTTGACTTCGCCCGCGGCGCAGCCATTTCAGGAACGCGAGGTGTCAAATCCGGCAACCGGCACCTGTTTCCCATTGACATTCCCGTGGCATCGACGAAAATTGGCATCGCCGGTGCTCGCGATTGAGCTACCCCTCCCCGGCTGACGCGCGAGTGCCGCACTTAAACTAGTGTCAGGAGAAAGACATGAATAAAGCTGATCTGGTTGACCGGATCGCCGAAGCTTGCAGCATTTCCAAGACACAAGCATCGACCGCGATAGATACCACCGTGGACAGCGTTACTTCTGCCCTTCGCAAAGGGGACCGGGTCGCATTGATCGGGTTCGGAACATTTTCCGTCTCGCAGCGCAAGGCCCGCAATGGCCGGAACCCGCAGACAGGTGCCACGATCAAAATAGCCGCCCGAAAAGTTGCAAAGTTCACCCCCGGTAACGAACTAAAAAAGGTAGTCAACCGAGGCAAGTAACCAACCCAAGCATTTGAACCGAACAAACGGCAGGGAGGTCGGCCTTGCCGTTTTCTCTTTCACCCTAGCTTTTTCTTTCACTCCTGTCTTTCTCTTTCTTCCGTTTGAGCCAAGCTTATCTAAGCGAAAACCTAAGCTTCAACCCCGTACCAGTCTTGCTGAATCCTCGGCCCCTCCTATAGAATCGAATGTCTGAGTCGAGGTTAGGAGCCGTATGAAAGCAGCCATCCATCCCAATTACCATGAAATCCGCGTCCATTGCGCTTGCGGAAACGCGTTCGTTACACGCTCGGCGCACAAGGGCGATATCGGCGTCGAAATCTGCTCCGCCTGCCATCCCTTTTTCACCGGAAAGCAGAAGCTTATGGACACCGCCGGCCGGGTTGAACGCTTCCGCCGCAAGTACGCGAAAAGCGATGCCGGCAAGGCCGAAGCAGCCAAGGCCGAGGCAGCAGCCAAGAAGTAATCCGTTATATAGATTCAGGGAATACAAGCCTCCCCAATCGGGAGGCTTTCCTTTTGCCTCAGAGAAAACCAGCTAAAATCAAACTGTGGGAAAGTTCTGGGAAAATCCCGAAGTAGCGCGGAACCGAGCGCCCGATCCTGCCGCCTTCCCCAAATCTTTCACCATCGGCAACGTCCGCATCTCCCCGCCAACCGTTCTCGCTCCCATGGCTGGAGTCACGGACACCGTCTTTCGCCGCTTCATCAAGAATCTTGGCGGTTGCGGCCTGATCATGACCGAATTTACCTCCGCTGACGGACTCTTGCGCGATAAGCGCGTTCGCGGCCGCTATCTCCACTTCTACGAAGACGAGCACCCCATCTCGGCCCAGCTTTTCGGCAGTAGCCCCGCAGTCTTAGCGGACGCTGCTCGTCTGGTTGAAGATTTTGGCTTCGACCTGGTCGACCTCAACCTGGGCTGCCCGGCGAAGAAAGTTGTGAAATGCAATGGAGGCTCCGGCCTGCTGCGCGACTTGCCGCTTATTCGCCAAATTTTCGAATCCGTCCGCGCCGCCGTGAAAATCCCCTTCACCGTCAAGTTCCGCGCGGGATGGAACGACGACGAAATCGTTTGCGTCGACCTCGCGCGGATGGCTGAAGATTGCGGCCTCGGCGCGGTTGCCTTGCATGCCCGCACTCGCGAGCAGGGCTATAGCGGAAATGCCAACTGGGACTGGATCTCTTCCGTCAAGCAGGCCGTAAAAATCCCGGTCATCGGGAACGGCGATGTCCGCACCCCTGAAGACGCCTGCGCGATCGTAGCCGAGACTGGTTGCGATGCCGTCATGATCGGACGCATGGCCCCGTCGAATCCCTGGATCTTTCGCCAGATTCGGCAATACACCGTCGCATCCCGCTACGACGAACCCGCCGAAGCTGATCGTTATCAAATGATCCGCAAGTATTTTCAAATGCTGCTCGAAGAAGAAATGCCGGGAACGGAAGGCAAAATGAAGCAATTTGCTTCGTGGTTCACCCATGGCGTCCCCGGAGGAGCCGCCCTGCGGAAGGCGATATACGAGGCAAAGAGCGGCCCTGAGATACTCATCCAAGTAGAAGACTTTTTTGAAAGTAAACTCTCCGCCCCCGCTGTCGAATTGATTTGAACGTCAACAACCAATCGATCTCTACGTCGCGGCCGGTCGTGATTCATTCAAACCGTCTTTACTGAAAACTTCCCGCGCTCATCACGCTCGATATATCCCCACGGAGTGCGATCGTCGTGGGTAAACACGGTCAACCATTTTTCCGGAATCGCTGAGGCATAGTACTTCTTTCGGCTCTTGATCGTGTCCAATGGAAGCACGTCGAACGCCATGACCCAGGTCAGGTCAATGTGATTCGCAGTGGGAATCAGGTCGGAGATATAGCACGCGGTTTTCTTCCGGCCATTTTCGTCGGGCGCTCCACTCTCGATCACGACTGCCTGCATGTTTGCAGTGTGTCCCGGAAAAACCCGCACCGAGATACCGGGCGAAATCTCGAGATCCCCATCAACCAGCACCATCTGCCCGTTCTCGAGCAACGGATCATAGTTCGGACTCATGTAGCTGATCGCGTCCCGCTCCAGTTGCTTGCGGCCATGCTCGTATTCGCCGTTCTGCACGTAATACTTCGCCTTGGGAAAGGTCGCAACTACCTGTCCCGCGCGCTTCACCGTGTTCCAACCGCAATGGTCGAAATGCAAATGCGTATTGATCACGATGTCGATATCTTCCGGCGCAACTCCAGCCGAGTGCAGATTATCGAGGAGTTTCGCGGGCTGCTTGAAAATCTGGACTAACCGCTCCGGCAGCTTATTTCCAATCCCCGTCTCCACCAGAATGTTCGTGTCACCCGTGCGAATCAAAAGGGAGTTCAACCCTGCATCGAGCCGGTTTTGATCGTCGGGAGTGACTTTTTTGACCACAACGTCTTCGGAACCACGCCGAAGAAAGCTCCGCCATCAAGAAAGTAAGTTCCATCCGAAACCACGGTAAGTTCGAAATCGCCGAGCGTCGTGCGATGCATAGTATGCGCTCGCCGGCAGCATGAACCGACAGCCGAGCGCTGAAACTACTTCAACTCCTTATTCCAGAAATCTTCCATCATGTGAAACAGCTGCGAGCGCGTTGCCGCTCCCGAAATGCCGTGCGTCTTATCCGGATACACCATAAGCCGGAATTGCTTTCCCGCATTAATCAGGGCGTTGGTCATCTGGATCGTATTCTGAAAGTGGACGTTGTCGTCACTCGTTCCATGCACCAGCAGTAACTCCCCGTGCAATTTGCCCGCGGCAGACACGATCGAATCGTCATAGCCCTGCGGATGTTCCTTCGGCAGACCCATATAGCGTTCAGTGTAAGTGGAGTCGTAATCATGCCAATCCGTGACTGGAGCGACCGAAATACCAGCCTTAAATCGGTCGGAATGAGTGAGCGCGTATAACGTCATCGATCCGCCGTTCGACCATCCCCATATTCCCGTTCTCGCGCGGTCAAGCTGCGGATACTCTCCATACAATTTCTCAAGCGCACTAAGCTGATCTTTGAGTTCGATCCCGCCAGACTGCAAGCGGAACGAAGCCGAAAATTTCTTGCCCCGGTTGGGTGTGCCTCGGTTATCGACCGAAAAAATCGCGAATCCCTCTCTCGCCAAAATCTGATGAAACAGCGCATTCGTTCCACCCCACGCGTTCTGGACCGTCTGCCCCGCCGGACCTCCATAAACATTGACGATCAGAGGGATGGAACTTGGGGCAGAAATTGAAGACACTCGATCGTTCTTCGGCCCGCCCTCTGCCTTGCCCTCGGATCCCCCCTCCGAAGCTCGCGGCAAAATCAGGTACCCATAAAGGGTAGTGCCATCCTCGGCCTTGAACTCCATTGCCTTCGGAGCGGTCGGGTTATACCCGGCGATGCTGCGAGCCTCCCAGATTTTTTCACGTTGCCCGCCCGGCGCGCAGATCGAAATCTTTGGTGGAGAAAGAGTGGCAGAGTAAGTCTCGACGTAATGCTTCCCGTCGTCGGCGAACGTCGCCGTGTAATTTCCATCCGCCGGCGAGATCCCCTGCATCCCCGAACCGTCGAGCTTCACCGAGAAAAGTTTCTCCTGCCGGGGATCGTTCTTATTAGCCCTGAAGTAAACCGTCGATGCCGGCTCGTCAACTCCATCGATCGCGATCACCTCGTAATCGCCCTTCTCCAGTTGCCGCTCCAACTTTGCGTCCCCGCCCATAGGGTCAGACTTGTTAAAGCTGTAAAGATAAATATGGGTGTTGCCGTCCCGCCAGCTTGTCCACAAAAAGCGATCGCCTGACTTCAGCACCCTGAAGTCATCATTGACGTTCACCCAAGCGTCGGGCTCCGACTCACTCAGCACTTTGCGCGATCTACCAGACTTCGCATCGATGAAATAGAGGTCCATCCGATCTTGCTTGCGGTTCAAAACCTGCGCCCATGCCCAGCCTTCGCGGATCCAGCCAAAGCGCGGTATATAGGTGTCTTCATCGTCCGTGAGTTTGACCCAATGAATTTTGCCGCCGTTTCCACCGACCATTCCAAGGCGCACCACCGGATTTGGGTCTCCCGCCTTTGGATATTTTTCCTGATCGACATGCGGGTGCGTCGGCAACCAATCGGTGATGGGATATTCCGGCACGCGAGTCTCATCCATTTGCAGAAACAGAATTTCGCGGCCTTCCGGCGACCAGAAATAATTACTCCGGACCGCAAGTTCTTCAGCATAAAGCCAATCGACCTCGCCGTTCAGGATGTTGTCTTCCGTTTTGTCCTTGTCTTTATCCCGATCTCTATTCTCGTCGCGCGTCAGCCCATGATCGCCTTCTTCGCCTGACAGCGCCTTGGCATACAAGTTGTGTTTCCGGACAAACGCGACCCGTTTGCCGTCGGGAGAAAACTTCGGGTCCCCGGTCGCGTCTGGAGAAGTCGTGATCTGCACGCCCGTGCCCGTGTCGAGGCTGTAATACCAGAGCTGCCCGTGAGCGTCGAATAGAAGATGCTGCGAATCCGGAGCCCACAAATATGCGGCGACGTGATAACGGTTTACCCGCTCCTTCTCGCGCTCATTCTGAATCTTGTTATTCGGCGGAGCAAGCTGCCCGAGCTTGCTCTCGCTCACCAGCACTTTCTTTTCACCCGTCGCGACATCCACATACCACAACTCGCCGTGCTCACCTTCATCGTCGCGCTGTACGAAAGAAACCTTGGTTCCATCCGGGCTGAACTTGATCGCCTCCGGTGCCCGCCCCGTCACGCCGCCCTCAGCAAAGATTTGTTCGATGGTAAGTTTTTTGGCATTGGCAACCTGCGCCTGGGCACTGGACGTAACGAACGCCAGCATGAAACCGGCGACGGCAAGAAAGACGACAAGAAAGACGACAAGGAATTTGACACTTGCAGAAAATTTCCACGCCACTGCACCGCTAGCTTTAGACATGTGGTTGATGAATTCCTCGATTACAAATTACAGGATTACAAATTACGGGATTACAAATTAAAGCATTGCTGCAATATCCGCGCGAACCGGATGTTTCGCTTCATACGCGGCAATCTCTTTTTCCTGCTGCATCGTGAGACCAATGTCGTCCAAACCATTCAGCAGGCAGTGGCGCGAAAACTCGTCCATGGTGAACTCCGCCGAGAATCCCCGGCCATCTTCCACTCGCAACGATTCGAGATCGACGGTCAGTTTGTAACTATCGATCTCGCCCGACCGCCACGTGATGCCCGCCACCTGCTCATCGGTCAGCCGAACCGTAAGCAAGCCGTTCTTCAGGCTGTTGTTGGCGAAGATGTCAGCGAACGACGAAGCGATGACCACGCGAAATCCGTAATCGGCCAGCGCCCAGACCGCGTGCTCGCGCGAAGAGCCACAGCCGAAATTCTTGCCCGCGACAAGAATCGAAGCTCCCGCATACCGCGGATCGTTCAAAATAAAGTCAGGCCTCTTCTTACCCTCTCCCGAAAGCCGCCAATCGAAGAAAAGAAATTCTCCAAAGCCTGTGCGCTCGATGCGTTTCAAAAACTGCTTGGGGATGATCTGATCCGTGTCAACGTTGACCTTGTCGAGAGGGGCCACGATGCCAGTATGTTTGCGGAAAGGTTCCATATTCCTGTCGAGTTTCTATTGGAACTGCCAGTTTCGAATGTCGGTAAAGTGTCCGGCAATAGCTGCCGCGGCAGCCATCATGGGGCTGACAAGGTGAGTTCGCCCTCCCCGCCCCTGCCGCCCTTCAAAATTCCTGTTGCTCGTGGAGGCGCACCGCTCCCCGGGCTGCAAAATATCCGGGTTCATCCCGAGGCACATCGAGCACCCTGACTCGCGCCACTCAAATCCAGCGTCCAGAAAAATTCGATCCAGCCCTTCTGCTTCAGCCGCGCGCTTGATCGCCTGCGACCCCGGCACCACCATGGCACGGACTTTTGAATTCACATGCTGTCCTCGGGCCACCTTCGCCGCCGCCCTTAGATCTTCAATGCGAGAGTTAGTGCAGGATCCAATAAATACGCGATCGACCGCAATCTCTTCAATCCGCATGCCCGGCTTTAGCGCCATGTACGCTAGCGCCTGCTCGGCAGCGCGCCTCTCACCGTCGTCCGGAAAACTGCTTAGCTCAGGCACATGCCCGTTGACCGCCACAACCATTCCTGGATTCGTGCCCCAAGTCACAAAAGGTGCAAGCGACGAAGCGTCGACCTCAATGACCTTGTCAAATTTTGCGTCC
>JANYKL010000139.1 GCA_025361625.1 Acidobacteriaceae bacterium | reverse complement strand
CTGGAGCCCCATGGCGTATAACAACAAGCTAGTTTTTCGCGGCGGCTTCGGAATCGCTTATGACCGCTTCGACAACAATAGCTTCGACAATACGCGCAACAACCCGCCGTACGTGGCCAATTACAGCATTTGCTGCGGATCGGCCGCCGACCCATTTGCCAACAATCAGATCGCGTTCAACCTAGGCACCGGGAATAACCCGCAGACCTATCCAGCAAATCCCGCGTTGGTCACACCAATAGATCCCAGATCAGGGCTTCCGATCGTCACCGCCGGCTACAACGCTCCCTCAATCTATGCCGACCCAACCCACATGCCGTCGGCGTATGTCTACCTCTACTCGATGCAGATGCAGTACGCGCTACCTCAGGATTGGACGTTCACTCTGGGCTATCAAGGCAGCGCGGGTCACCGGCTCCTCCGAATCAGAAACCTTAACTACTTTTACCCAAGTCAAAACCTGAATCTGGCTGCAATGTTTGATTTCACCCCAGACACCAATACCAGCTTTAACGCCTTGAACGCCCAACTTGAGCATAAATTTAAACACGGCATATCTTTCAACACGCTTTACACTTACAGCAAATCGATCGACCAACTGTCGTCCGAGGGTCCGGGCTTCGTCACCAACCAAACTTACCCGATTAACGATAAAACTGAACGTGGACCGTCTGATTACGACGCCACCCACAACTTTCGAGCATTTGCGTTGTGGGAACTGCCGATCTTCAGAAGCCGAAAAGATGCTTTGGGAGCAATTGCAGGGGGCTGGCAATTGAACGGAATTTTCCAGTTCCACTCGGGCTTTCCCTGGACGCCGGTGGCACAGAATGACTGCATCGTGTTGGGCGCGGTAAGCTGCTTCAATCCGGTAAGGCCGCTGTCGTATAACGGTCAGGCTGGCAGCAGTTACGACACTTCGGCCTTCTTACCGCCCACTTCAAGCAATTTCTCAGCTCTGGCGGGTGCTGGCCCAACTACAACGAACCCGTATTTCAATCTGCAGACATCCGGCAATTCCCCGGTTCCTCCCGGGGTCGGCCGCAATAGTTTCCGCGGACCGCGGTACCAGGACGTTGACGTGAGCATCGCCAAGCAGTTCGGGCTATCGCGCATGAAGGGCACCAGCGAAGGCGCCAAGATTGAATTGCGTATGACGGCGTATAACGTTTTCAACAAACTGAATCTCGCACCCTTCACTTTCGCAACGCAGTCGACGGTAGTGAGTTACTTCAACAGAACTCTGAACGGAAGTCTGATCCCAGTGGCGAACCCGCTCTTCGGTACGGCCACGACTGGCTTAGCCGGACGCGTCCTGGAGCTGCAGGGGCGGATCAGCTTCTAGCTGCTGCGAACTAATCAATGGACGGCGGTTTAGAATATTAACCGCCATCCATTTTCTTTTGAGGATCATTCGATGCGAAGCAAGGCGTGCTTTTTTCTGCTCGCTCTTCTCACTTTGGCAGAGTTTCGATCGTCCGCCGAAGCCCAGTCTGCGAACGGCGCAGGCGGCTCACCCAATTCGAAAGTCATCGTGATCGACGCTACCGCGCCCGGCCATCCTTTCCCGCATTTCTGGGAGAAAATGTTTGGCTCGGGCCGCGCCATTCTTGCGCTGCGCGACAGCTATCGCCAAGATCTGCGCCAGGTAAAGGGCGCGACAGGCTTTGAATACATTCGCTTTCACGCCATCTTTCATGACGAGGTCGGAATCTACGATGAGGACGACAAGGGAGTTGCGCAATACAACTTCTCTTATGTCGATCAGATCTATGATGGGCTCCTGGCCAATGGCGTACGCCCGTTTGTCGAACTGAGCTTCATGCCGAAAAAGCTCGAGGCGAAAGAAGCGATCCATGCTTTCTGGTACAAGCAGAATATTTCGCCTCCAAAAGATTACGGCAAGTGGGACGACCTGATCGTTCAGTTCAGCAAGCATCTCATTGAGCGTTATGGAATCGATGAAGTCTCCAAGTGGTACTTCGAGGTCTGGAACGAGCCGAATCTTGATTTCTGGGGGGGCGATCCCCGACAGGAAACGTATTGGGAACTGTACGATCACACGGCTCGCGCATTGAAGCAGGTCAATGCCAGGTTGCGGGTTGGCGGTCCCTCGACGGCGCAGGCTGCATGGGCGGATGCTTTTATCCAGCATTGTGCGGACAAGAAAATTCCCGTCGACTTTGTTTCATCGCACGTTTACGGCAACGACAAAGCCCAGGATGTTTTTAAAACCGACGAACAGATTCCTCGCGACCAGATGGTGTGCCGTGCCGTAAAGAAAGTTCATGATCAGATCAGCGCATCCAGCATGCCGAACCTTCCACTGATCTGGTCGGAATACAACGCCAGCTATTTCAACGAACCGAATGTCACCGATGCGATTTACATGGGGCCGTGGCTAGCCGAAACGATTCGGCAATGTGACGGGCTCACCGAGATGATGTCGTATTGGTCGTTTTCAGATGTGTTCGAAGAGCAGGGGGTCGTCAAACAGCCCTTCTATGGCGGCTTTGGACTGATGGCGGCCGATAATATTCCGAAGCCGGCGTTCAACGCATTTCAGATTTTGCACTACCTCGGGGATGAGCGGATTGCTGTCGATGATCCAGCAGTCCTGGTCACCCGCGCTAAGGGCGGCTCGAAAGATGCTCCCCTCGTTATCGCGGCATGGAATCTGGTTCCTCTCGATCAAACCGGAACGGTTAAAACGATTCATCTGCGCTTCGAGCATCTCAAGGCGAAGGAGGTTTCTATTTCACGGGTTGATGGCAATCATGGCGACGTACATCCGGCCTACGAGCGGATGGGGCAGCCGCGTTATCCGACGCAGCAGCAGATAAAGTCGTTGCAGCAGGCGGCTCGGATGCCAGGGCCAGAAATTCGTCGTATAAAGACAAACGAATTGAGTCTTGAAATTCCGGCGGATGGGCTGGTTGTCATTAAAGTTAAATAGCCCAGATTTAATTGCCCAGAGTTTAGGTAGCCTAATTAGACAGCCCTTTTGTTTAAGTTTTGTAAGCGACCGCGGAATGCGCAGATATGATTGAGAGAGGGTAGGTGCTCTTTTTGCATTCTGATTTTTGATGAGGTTTTCTCCTCCAATCCATCGCTTGACCCGCCGTGAATTGTTGGCACGGTTGGGAAGAACGATTCTGATTTCTCCTCTCCTGGGATCGGCCCTGCTCAGTATCTCGTGCGGGGAGTCAAAGCCACGTGAGCTATCCGGACTACAGGAACTGGATGACGACGCTTTTCTGGACGCCATCGAACGCGCCGCCTTTTTGTATTTCTGGGAGCAAGCGAGTTCCACGACTGGGCAGGTCAAAGATCGAGCTCACGCGAACGGAATCGACAACCACATCGTTTCTAGCGTGGCGGCTACCGGTTTTGGGCTGACTGCCCTCTGCATCGCCGACCAGCGCGGGTACATGTCGGGCAGCGCCCTGCTTGACCGGGCTCAGACTACATTGAATTATTTGCTCAACGAAATGCCGCACCACAACGGCTTTTTCTACCATTTTGTCGACATCAATTCTGGCGAGCGAGTTTACGAATCTGAGCTTTCATCGATCGATACCGCGATTCTTCTCTGTGGAGTCTTAACTTGCCGCCAGCATTTTCGGGATCAAAAAATTATCGACCTGGCGACCGAAATTTATCAACGCATCGACTGGCCCTGGATGCTGAACGGCAAGACAACATTCTCCATGGGATGGACTCCGGCGAATGGATTTTTAAACGCTCACTGGGACACCTATTCGGAGCTCATGATGCTTTATCTGCTGGCCATCGGCGCGCCGGTTAAGAAAATTCCCGCAGACTCGTGGAAGGAATTTTCCCGTCCCACGCTCACATTTCAAGACCTCACATATATCACTAACCCCATCGCGCCGCTCTTTATTCATCAATACTCACATGCGTGGTTCAACTTTCGCGGCAAGCAGGATGCCTACGCGAATTATTTTGATAACTCCGTGGTCGCCACGCAGTCGCATAAACTCTTCTGCGCCTCGTCTTTGGGCAGCCAGTTTTCAGATTATTCTGACAAGCTCTGGGGGATTACCGCATCGGATTCGCAGAACGGATATGTCGTGTGGGGCGGTGCGCCTCCGATAGGGCCGATCGATGGGTCGATCGTTCCGTCTGCAGCCGGAGGCTCGATTCCCTTTCTCCCGTCGGAGTGTATAGAGGTGCTGCGCAATATTCAGAACTGGTTTCCGAAGGCCTATCAAAGATACGGATTCATCGACGCCTTCAATCCGCTCTCAGGATGGTATGGCCAGCAAGTGATCGGCATCGACGTGGGAATTATGATGCTGATGGCGGAAAATCAGCGCACCGGTTTCGTCTGGGATACGTTTATGAAAAATCCCGAGGCCAATGCCGCGATGGAAGCGGTAGGGTTCCACTAAGCGCTGAAAAATCAAGCTTCAGTTTTCTGCCGGCATATTCAAAAGGATGGTCAGCGGCGGGATGTGTTCAGGGCTAACGTAGTGATTCACGAGAAAGCGCTGCCCATCTTTTGCAACGTCGTAAGTGAAGAGGTCAGTGCTCGAGATCGGCGCCCGGCCCTGGATTTGAAACAGAGGCGTCGGAGTTGCGGTGCTGAATCCGGCATCGCTATTCACCGGAACCGACGTCAACATTCCATTCGCGCCGATATAGTAGATTTCTTTGCCGTCGCCGCGCCAGCGGGGCTCAGTGCCTCCACCGCGAGAAACTTGCCACTTCCCCGCAACGCCGGGAAAAGAAGTGACGTAGATTTCCCAATTGCCAGACTCATCTGAGGCGTAGGCCACCCATTTTCCATCGGGAGATATCTGTCCGTTGCTTTCGTTCGCGTTGGTGTTGAGCAAGGGTGTCGGTTTGCCTCCAGAAGAGGGAACCAACGCGAGCGACCATCGCGTAGCACTTTGTATCGTGCACAAAATTTGCTGGCCATCAGCCGACCACGAGTTGGGAATAATGTCCTCCAGGACATCGCCTTGCACTAGCGGTTTCTCTGGCTCCAGGCCGTTTGCTCGTTTGGAAAAAATTTTTGCGTCATTGGCGAAAATCGACCGGTACGCAACCCTGGTTCCGTCCCGCGACCAAACTCCGGCGACCTCTTCTACCGGATCAAAAGTAAATCGGGCATTGCCGGTTCCTCTAGTGCTCAGGAGCCAGACGTCGACGTTGTTCGTTTTTAGATCAGTGATGTCGGCGGCTACGCGGCTATCTTCCGGCGCCAGCGTTGGATTGGCGATGACAGCCGTTTCACCTATTTTTCCCAGTACCTTGCCCGATCGATCCATCCAGGTAAGAACGGAGAGCGCGGCGCCGACGCCAGTGTTGTAGACGACTGTGCCATTTCCTCCAACCGCAATTGCAGCCCAATAGGTGGACGGCTGATATCCGACGCTATTAGCAAGCACGTTCGTACGTCCCGATACTTTACCGCTGGATGGATCGAACGCGACACTGACCAACTGGCGTTGATCATCCGCGTAGTAAAGATGGTGCGAGTCGAAACCAAAACTCGAATGGCACAGAGTTACCAGTTTTTTCGCCTTGCCGTCGAGCGAGGAAAGGTAGACGCCGCTGACCTGATCATTCTTAACATTGCCAAAATTGCCAGCCCAAAACAAGAAGGAGTTGCCATCTGGCAAGAACACAGGCCATCGCGGACTTGAAAGCTCCTTCTCGTCATCCGCGTTATTGCGCAACAGAACAGCACTGCCGCTGCCATCGGCGTTCACGCGCCACAGGCCACCTCCGGCATCGGGAGCATAAATAATTACGTCGCGGCTGCCCCAGGTGCCGCCGCGCCCGGCTAATGTGCTGGCCAGCGGTTGAGGAGTGCCTCCTGCGACTGCTATTTTCTGCAACTTTCCATTTGCGAAAAAGGCAACGTGTGAGCCATCCGGAGACCAGAAAGGATAACTCGCGTTTTGCGTGCCTTGAAGGAGCGTCACGCTAGGGGAGCCAACTCTTTGCACATAGAGCATCGTCAATGCTGACTTCTCTTCGGGCGAGACAAATACAAGCATCGTGCCATCCCGCGACAGAGCCATGTGGCTGATGCTCATTTCTTCGGGAACAGGAAGCGAAAACTGGAGCCGTGTCATGGCGGAGGGGCGGCGGGCGAGGAACCAGGTCAGCGCGGCCACCGCGGCCAGAGCGAGGGGAAGGCCTAACCATAAAAGACGAGGAACGCGCCGCGGCGCTTTGGCCGCTTGCGAGACGTGAGGGGCGGGGCCCGTTTCAGATCCGGAGAGTGCACTCAATGCAAAGGACAAGTCGCGCGCGGATTGAAAGCGTTGCTCGGGACTTTTCTCGAGGCAACGCCGGATGATGCGTTCGAGAGTCGGCGAGACCATCCGGATCAGAGTCGATATCTCCGGTGGGTCGTCTTTCAAGACCGCGGTCATCGTCTCCGCGGCTGTATCGCGACGGAAGGCGCGCACGCCCGACAGCATCTCGTACAAGATAGCGCCGAACGCGAATATGTCAGTTCGCGGGTCGGAACCCTCGCCGCGAACCTGCTCGGGAGCCATATAGCTCGCGGTCCCCATCACCACGCCAGCGGCCGTGTGGGAGCCAAGCGTCACATCTTCCCCGCCCGATTCCGCAAGTTGTGCGAGTTTGGCCAGGCCAAAATCGAGAATTTTTATTCGCCCATCTTTCGAGACGAAGACGTTTTCGGGCTTCAGGTCGCGGTGAACGATTCCCTTCTCGTGCGCTGCCGCCAGACCGTAGGCGATCTGCACTCCGTATTCGACCGTCTTTCGTTGAGGAAGCGGTCCTCGATCAAGGGTTGCGCGCAGGCTCTCGCCCTCCAGCAATTCGGAGACGAGAAACGGTAGTTCGTTGTGCCGCCCGATATCGTGGATGGCAAGAATGTTGGGATGATTCAGCGCAGCTACGGCTCGCGCCTCCTGCTCGAAACGGCGGAGGCGATCAGGGTCGCGGGCGAATGATTCAGGAAGAATTTTTAGGGCGACATCGCGCCCCAGTCGTGTATCTTTCGCGCGATAAACCTCGCCCATTCCACCGGCTCCTATGGGACCGATGATTTCGTATGGGCCTAGTCGCGTGGCTGAGGCAAGAGCCATAAGTGGCGAAATTATAGCGGAAAGAGAAAGTGAGGGAAGTAGAAAGCATGGGCGCGGAGCGAAGTCCGCGCCCAATCAATCTGCTGCTAAATCATGCTACTTCCTGGCGGAGGACTGGAAGCGCTTGTTGATCTCTTCCCAGTTGATGACATTCCACCAAGCCTGCAGGTAGTCGGGACGCTTATTGTTGTATTTCAAATAATAAGCGTGCTCCCAGACGTCGTTGCCGAAGATCGGGTGCATGCCCTGCGAGATTGGATTATCCTGATTTGGAGTGGAAAGAATTTTCACGCCACTCGCGTCGCCAACGAGCCAGACCCATCCGCTGCCAAACTGGGCTACACCGGCGGCATTAAATTTTTCCTGAAAAGTTTTGAAGTCTCCAAATGCCTTCTTAATAGCGTCGGCAATCGGGCCGTTGGGCTCGCCGCCGCCTTGCGGCTTCATGATCTTCCAGAACATGGTGTGGTTAACGTGACCTCCACCGTTGTTGCGTACGGCGCTGCGAATGTCTTCGGGGACGGAATTCAAGTCGCGAATTAAATCTTCGGCGCTTTTTGAGTGCAGTTCTGGATGCTTGTCCAGAGCGGCGTTGAGGTTCTTCACATAGGCAGCATGGTGCATGTCGTGATGCAGCTTCATCGTCTTTTCATCGATAGTAGGTTCCAGCGCCGTGTAGTCATACGGCAGGGGGGGTAGCTCGTGCGGCATTTTTATTTCCTCCAAGGGTTTAATGATGTCCGGATCGGGCGGAAAGATTCACGCTGGACGAAGCCGGTTGCGGCCCTTCTATCTTTGCACATTCCAACCGACCTTGTGTCGCGGTTCGTGCGCGACAGGCCTTTATAATGCTCACTACCTTGCCCGACGCTTCGGAGGACATTTGAAGGTTTTACTGCTGGAAAACATAAGCGGCGCGGCAGCGTCTCAATTTGAGGATGCCGGCTTTGAAGTGCAGTCGCTCAAAGGCGCGTTGGACGAGCGCGAACTGATTGAGAAGATTCCCGGTACTGCCATCCTCGGTGTGCGCTCCAAAACTCACATCACGGCCTCGGTGCTCGATGCTGCACCGGGCCTAGTATCAGTTGGAGCCTTCTGCATCGGCGTCGACAAAATCGATCGCACCGCCTGTAGCGAACGTGGAATTGCAGTTTTTAACGATCCTCACTCGAACAGCAGGTCGGTCGCCGAACTGGCCATGGGCGAGATCATCCTTCTTATGCGCCGGACCTTCGAGGCCAGCACTCAGTTGCACGCTGGGGTATGGAATAAATCTGCGGCCGGATCGCATGAGGTGCGGGGGTTGACGCTAGGAATTGTGGGCTACGGCAAGATTGGCTCTCAGGTATCGGATCTGGCCGAGGCCCTGGGCATGCGAGTGATTTTTAGCGACGTCTCGCATGTGCTCGCCCGCGGCAATGCGCGGCCGGTCAGCTTTCGAGAACTACTAGAGACTGCGGACGTCATTACCCTACACGTCGATGGTAAAACCCAAAACCAGGACCTATTCGGCGAAGAGGAGTTCCGTGCGATGAAGCCGGGCGCATGCTTGATTAATCTCAGCCGGGGGTTCGTAGTCGATCACGAAGCGCTCGCCGGTCATCTGAAAAGCGGCAGGCTCGCGGGGGCCGCCGTGGATGTATTTCCTAGAGAGCCAGAAAGCGGAGCAAATTTCGTTAGTCCGCTGAGGGGATTAGCAAACGTCATTTTGACGCCTCACATCGGTGGAAGCACCGAAGAAGCACAGCAAAACATCGGCCAGTTCGTCTCATCTCGGATGATCGAGTATTACAAGACCGGCAGTTCCCTGTTGAGTGTGAACCTTCCCCAATGTCATCTAGAGTACGAACCAGGGACTCACCGCTTGCTGCACATCCATCACAATGTGCCGGGAATTTTGAGAGCTATAAACGACATATTGGCTGATCGCGGCATCAATATAGACCGACAAGTTCTAGATACCCGTGGACCCATCGGTTATGCGATTTATGACATCAATCGTGATTGCGACGATGAGTTACTCGCTAAGTTGCGCTCAGTTCCCCAAACCATCCGGGTGAGAGTGCCGGAACAGTCGCGTCGCTAGATCGCCAGAGAAAAATTCTCCGGAAATGTCTGAGTAATACGCTCACTTACAAGAGCGCCCTGTGTAGTACCCTCGTGCCCGACGAAGTTCATGGCCTGTCGGAGGCTTTGTGACTGCTGCAGCCGTTCGCAATAGAATCATTCTTTTCTCGTTCTTGGTATTAGCCGCATTCCTTCCAATCGCTATAGCGCAACCACCCCGTAACCACCTGGCACTACGACAATGCGCGGACCGGCGTGAATGCACGAGAGATGATTTTGACTCCGCATAACGTCAATCCAACTAATTTTGGAAAGTTATTCACTCGACCGCTGGACGGGGCGGTGATCGGCCAAGCTCTGTACCTGCCCGATGTCACTATTCCGGGCAAGGGCATCCATAACGTCGTTTATACGGCCACCATGCATAACAGCGTCTACGCTTTTGACGCGGACAGCGCCAGTGGCAGCAACGCGCAACCTCTGTGGCATCGAAGTTTCCTGGTCAACGGGGCAGTGCCGGTTCCCATATCCCTGCAGGGTTGCCAGCTGACCACAAGATGGACAGAAGTCGGCATCGTGTCGACTCCGGTCATCGACCCGGTAGCAGGAACTATTTTCGTCGTAGCCAAAACCTACGAACACTCCGATTTTGTTCATCGCATTCATGCTTTGGACGTGAAGACTGGTTTGGAACGGACGAATAGTCCAATGGTGATTACGGCGTCGTTTCAGTTTGCCGGCGTCAACAATATTTTCAAAGATTATATGCAGGTCAACCGCCCGGCGCTGCTTTTGGAAAACGGGCACCTCTACATCGCCTTCGGCTCGAACGGTTGCAGAGGCAGCAAAGAACAAGGCTGGGTGCTTTCGTATGAAGCTTCGACGCTTCAAAGGGAAGGTGCGTTTGACGATGAGCCTTCGGGTTCGGCGGCAGCAATATGGCAGCGCGGCGGAGGCTTATCTTCGGACAGTGCAGGCGATATCTACGGAACGACTGCGGACGGTGACTTTGTTCCGGGTTTTAAGTTCGGACAGTCGGTGATTAAACTCTCTCAAACCGGAAATTCTCTGGAACTTCAGGATTGGTTTACTCCTTCAAACGAGCTCTACCTCGACAATCACGATCTAGATTTTGCTGAACCGGCATTGGTGCTTCCGGACCAACCGGGCAAGCACCCGCATTTAATGATCGCGGTCGGAAAAGAAGGCACGCTTTACGTTTTGAACCGAGATAATATGGGTGCTTTCTGTGGTGGATGTACCATCCCTGATTCGCAGATCGTGCAGGAGTTGCCGGGCATCGCGCACGAGACTGGGGCGCTCGTCTACTTCGACAATACTATTTATACGTCGGGCGCAGGTTCTACGATCAAGGCCTTTGAATTGAATTTAGGCCTGCTAACGACTACGCCGGTGGCGCACTCGAAAGATACGACGCAAGGGCATTCTCCGATCATTTCGGCCAACGGGACAACCAATGCCGTGCTTTGGCAGATGACCAATTCTATACTCTTAGCCTTTGACGCGAAGTCGCTGACGAAGATCTATGGCAGTTTGACAGCTCCAAATAAACGCGATGTGATTCCTGATTCACCCCACTTCGCGAATTTCGTGGTTGTGAACGGGAAGTTGTACGTCGGCACGAGGAACAGTTTAATAACTTACGGTCTGCTTTAGTAAGAGTTAGAGTGCGGCAGCACGTCTCAGCCGATCATGGACTGCCTCCCACTCTTCGCCGACAGGTGGACAGTCTACTGCTATCCAACCATAGCTTCCGTCGTCAGAATCGTGAAGAACCGTATAAAGACTTGCGGCGTATTCGCCCGGTGTCACGGGCATCCGACGAACATCGATATCATGACGCGTGGGCTTGGCTTCGAGTTCAAGGTAGATTCCCCGCCCCGAGTTTGGCACTCTTCCATTCTCAACCACGTAAAGGGGCGTGCGTGGGCTGTAGTGTTTCGCGTGCATGCCGGGCGATGCGTGTCCAGCCTCTAAATTTTCCGGGAGGGACTGAAAAGGGCCGATGAGGGCCTCCAGTTTAGCTCGCGAAATTCCACCCGGGCGTAGCAGCACGGGCCGAAGTTCGGCGAGCGAAATCACGGTTGACTCGATGCCAACCTCGCAAGGCCCACCGTCTAGGATCATGTCGACCTCGCTCCCCAAGCCTTTACGAACGTGCTCGGCGGTCGTCGGGGACACTCCGGAGAACCGATTGGCGCTGGGAGCAGCAAGTGGAATAGCTGCTGCCCTAATCAAAGCGTGTGCCACAGGATGGGCAGGCACGCGAATTCCTACGGTCGGCAAGTTGGCACTTACGAGCGAAGGAATCGCCATGCCATCGCCCGACTTTTCCAAAACCAGCGTGAGTGGCCCCGGCCAAAATTTTCTTGCGAGGCGTTCGGCCGCATCATTCCATTTCACCAGCCTTTGTGCCATTTCGACCGAGTCAACGTGAACGATTAAAGGGCTTGTTGCTGGGCGACGCTTTACCGAATAGATCCTGGCTACGGCTTCGGCATCAAGCGCGTTTGCCCCCAGTCCATAGACAGTTTCGGTGGGGAAGGCGACGAGGCCCCCCGAACGCAAGAGTTGGGCGGCACGCTCGATTTCGATTGCATCGATGGTGGGACGCATAGCTGATTGTAGATGGCTCGAACAATGCGAGGCGACGCAAAGATGGGCGGGAGAATTAAGAGTGGTGCGAAGTTGAGCGCAGGTGGAGCGCAGTTACAGCGAAGTTCGGGTGATATGCGAAAAACGCGGCGTTGCCAGTAAACGTTACTGCAGTAAAACAACGCCGCTCCACTTAGAAAATTATTTTTTATTATCGTTCTTGCCCGACTC
Source organism: Acidobacteriaceae bacterium (assembly GCA_025361625.1). Taxonomy (GTDB): domain Bacteria; phylum Acidobacteriota; class Terriglobia; order Terriglobales; family Acidobacteriaceae; genus Acidiflorens. The sequence goes on along the minus strand of JANYKL010000139.1, from coordinate 3,777 downwards.
ATCCACTACGAGATTGTTCGTCACCGAGAAAGCGCCGTGCACACCATTGGCTTGCATTCCGGCAATCTGCTTATCCATATCGCGGGAGACAGCGCCCTCGAGCGTGATTTTGCCATTGTTGACGATGATGTGGATAGGTGGGACGGCGCGCATCTGATACTGGCTCAGCACATCGTTGCCGTAAATGGCGCGATAAGCCGCCCGCCGAATGTTGTCATCGTTCATGGAGGTGGGAAGCACCTCTATATTGTTTACGACTCTCTCGACACCCTCGATGCGCTTCACGGCATTTTCGGCGTCCGACTTAAGCGTTGGACGGGAAACCTGCCCGAGCAGGGTGACGGTGCCGTCTGGATCGACTTTGTATGCCAGATTATCGAACACTCCATAAAACGGAAGCATCACGAGTTCATGGCGCACTTCTTTGTAAATACGTTCAGTGCTCTTAGGATTCGCAGCGCTCATCTGCTGGTTATTCTGGGGGAGGGGACTTGCGACGGCCGCCACCGCCGAAAGTAAAGAGAAAGCTAATGCCGCAACCATCTTTTTCATCGGTGTCACCTCAAGCAATATTTTGATTCCAAGTCCACGGTATTTACTTGAAATTATGCATATCGAACGTTTCAGACGCTTGATGTGGCGGGAAAGTTGCCTGTTCTGGTGAAAGCGGTTAAGGGCAGTGGGCGCCGGCCCTGAAAGCCGCCTATGCGGCCGCGTGAACTTCAGGCTTGGGCTTGCTCCACCGCTCGCGAAAACCCTCAATCAAAAGGTACAGCGCGGGGATGAAGAATAGATTCAGAATTGTGCTTACGACCATGCCACCGAAGACTGTGGTTCCGACCGAGTGACGGCCGTTTTCTCCGGCTCCGCTCGCTGTCACCAATGGAACGACACCGAGGATAAAGGCGAGGGAGGTCATCAAAATGGGGCGCAAGCGGAGGCGTGCCGCTTCAATCGCAGCTTCAAGCAAAGGTTTGCCATGCTTGCGTAACTGCTCGGCGAACTCAACGATCAAAATTGCGTTCTTCGCTGACAGCCCTACCAGCATGACTAAACCTACCTGGCAATAGACGTCGTTTTGCTGGCTGCGCAACCATTGTGCTCCGAGAGCTCCAAGAAGAGCCATGGGGACCGCCAGCAAGATGATGAAGGGCAGAACGAAGCTTTCGTATTGCGCGGAGAGGGTCAGGTAGACGACTAAAGTTCCCAGGCCGAAAAGGATGAGGGTAGTCGATCCCGATGCCAGTTCTTCGAGGGATAAACCTGACCACTCGTAGGCATAGCCCTGCGGCAACACCTTCGCCGACGTCTGTTGCATGGCATCGATGGCCTGCCCTGAACTGAAGCCCGGCGCCGCTGATCCGTTGATTTCGGACGATCGGAAAAGATTGTAGTGGTTAATGACTTGAGGAGCGGACGCCTGGGTGACCGTGACCAGATTCGCCAGGGGAACCATGGAGCCGCTATCGGAGCGCGCATAATACTGGCCGATATCCTGCGGATGCGAGCGGAATTGCTTATCCGCCTGCACGTAGACGCGATAAGACCGATTATTGAAATCAAAATCGTTGATGTAAGCCGACCCCATTAAGACACCAAGCGTGTCGGTGATTTGAGCGAGCTGCACGTGCAGACTTTTGGCTTTTTCGCGGTCGATGGTTACGACGAATTGGGGATCGTTTGCCGTGTATGTGCTGAAGAGTCCAGTTAAATCTTTTTCCGGACGTCCTCCCGCGGCACGGATCAAATCGTGCGTGGTCTTATCGAGATCAGCCAGAGTATGCGTGGCTTGATCTAACAACTCGTACTGGAAGCCGCCAAATTGCCCCAACCCCTGCACCGCCGGAGGCTCGAAAGGAATGACGAAGGCTCCAGAGATACCAAATAAAGGCCCGCGAAGCCGGTTGATGATGGCGGCGGCTGTGTGATCTCTCCCATTGCGCTTCTCGTACGGCTGCAGCGTAAGGAACACAAGGCCCGCATTGGATGTCGCACCGCCAAAGCTAAAGCCGGCAACCGAGAAAGTCCCAAAAATTTCAGGAAAATTCTTCGTAATTGCAGTCACCTGCTTGCCAATTTGTCTGGTGTATTCGAGCGACGCGCCGCTTGGCGCCTGAATGGCGACAATAAGGTAGCCTTGGTCTTCTGTGGGAACAAAGCCCTGAGGAACGTGTTGAAAGACCACATAAACCAGCCCCAGACAAAGCGCAAAAACGACGAGCGCGACAATCTCAAAGCGCAATACGACGCGCAAAGCGTGCACGTAGCCGCTATTCACTGCCCCCAAGACACGATCGACAAATCTGAAAAGGATATTCTTTTTCTTTCCCTCGCCTTTATGGCTTAAAAGCAGGGCGGACAGCGAGGGAGTCAGAGTGAGAGCGTTGAAAGCTGAGATCGCGATGGAGAATGCGATGGTCAAGGCGAACTGTCGAAAGAGAATGCCAGTCGTGCCTGGAAAGAAAGCAACTGGCACGAATACGGCGACGAGAACGAGCGAGGTTGCGATGACAGCACTCGTCACTTCTTTCATCGCGTCCACGGAGGCTTTGAGAGGATCAGTCTCTCCCTCTTGCAAGTGGCGCTCAATGTTTTCGATGACAACGATGGCATCATCAACGACGAGGCCGGTCGCCAGGGTAATTCCGAATAAAGTAAGCGTGTTGATCGAAAATCCGAGCAGCTTGACGAAGGCGAAAGTTCCGATGAGTGAAACTGGGATAGTAATCGCGGGAATAACGGTGGAACGCCAGTCTTCTAAAAAGATAAAAATTACGAGAATGACCAGGAATATTGCGGTGCCGAGAGTCGTCACCACGTCGCGGATAGACTCGCTTACTGCATCCGTGGTGTCGAACGCGACCTGATACTTCATCCCCGGGGGAAAATGTTTGGAAAGTCGTTCGAGTTCGGCAAGGCACTTGCGATGGACGTCAAGGGCGTTCGCGGTCGAAAGCTGAGTGACGGCGATTCCAACCGCATCGCGCCCGTTATAGTCGAGATCGGTCGAGTAATCTTCAGCACCGAGCTCGGCGCGGCCGACATCTTTTAAGCGAACCAGGGTACCATCGGCGTTGCTTTTAAGAATCACGTCCTCAAACTGTGCTGCCTCTGACAAGCGACCTACAACGCGGACACTGATCTGGTAGTTCTGCCCTGGGATGGAGGGCTGAGCTCCAATCTGGCCCGCCGCGACTTCGAGGTTCTGCTCGCTCAAGGCGCTGACAACGTCATCAGCCGTGAGAGAACGGCCGGCCATGCGCACCGGGTCAAGCCAGAGACGCATGGAAAATTTGCGCTCACCGAAGATGAGCACATCCGCGACTCCCGGCACACGTTTTAGCGTGTCGCGAACGTAGACGTCGAGGTAATTGCTCATGAACAGGGTGGTGTAGCGGTCCTGCGGTTCGGAGAAGACGCCGGCGCCGAAGACAAAATTCTGCGAGGTCTTCTGGACCGTAATACCAATTTGTTTTACCGCCGCCGGCAGCCGCCCGGAGGCGGTGTTTACTCGATTCTCGATATCGACGGTTGCGAGGTCGGGATCGCGCGTGATATCGAACGTCGCGGTGACCGAACTGACTCCAGCATTCGTGCTGGACGACGTGATGTACTTCATCCCCTCGGCGCCGTTGATTTGCTGCTCGAGAGGCGTCGTCATGGCGCGGCTTAAAGCTCTGGTCAGACGCAATACCCCCAAGCCGGTCGAGATGAATCTTGGTGGACTGTCGCTAGACACTTTTTCCAAACGCCTGCGTATTTGCGGCCAAGACGTTG
>JANYKL010000135.1 GCA_025361625.1 Acidobacteriaceae bacterium | reverse complement strand
CCGGCGGCGGCGGCGGCGTTCTCTTCGCGATCACTTGGCGATTCATGACTGCCGCTGGGGGGGCACTCACATGACCTGCTGAAGCGGAATGGACTCCGAGCACCGATTGACGCGTGGGCGCTACCGCGGCTCCTCGCGCAGAAATCGGAGCGCGAGAAAGTTCCTGAGCGTTGACTGCGACTGCCGCACGCGCTACCGGTTGTGCGCCGGCGAAAGCGCGTTGCGGAACGACCGTCACTGCGCCTTGTACGCCACGATTGGCATAGTTAACGTTCGTGATCGTGGTGTTCTTGTTGATGATGGTGGTCTGATAGACATTAGAGATGGTTGTAGTCGATACATTTGTATTGCTGACGTTCACCTGCGTCATGTAACCGCGACTTACCTGATACGGAGGCACATAAACTTCGCGCGGACCTAGCGGGAACCATCCGACGTTGCCGCCAAACCCGCCCGGGCCACCGCCCAGGAAGACGACGAGAGCAGGAGCGTACACGGCGTGCACTTCGGGTGGACCAGCAATCCAACCCCACCGTCCGCCGATCGATAACCAGCGTCCGTAGTGGAACGGGGCATAACCCCAGCTGGAATCGTCAACCCAAGTGTAGCCCCAAGGGGAAATCCAATCCCAGTGCCCCTGGTGATAAGGAGCCCAGCCGGCTTCGACGTTTCTCGGATACCAGACGTGTCCGTAGCTCGAGTCGTCGCGCCAATCGCCATTGTCATCGAGATCTTCATAGCCGACGACGTCTTGCGAGAGATAGTGAGAGGATCGCGAGTTGTCCCATCGGCGATCGCGGCCTTCCGTCCAGGTATCGAATTGGTCGGGATTGCCAATCTGTTCTACGTCGGCATTCAAAGAATCAGTGCCGTTGAATGTGGCTCGCTGCCCGGAGTGGATGGTATAAGTCTGACCATTGCCGGTGGCTTCGCCTTGTCCATCGCGAAGAGTGACTACCGAGTAGCTCCCATCTTCGCTAGCTTCAACACGATAATTTCCTGGACCATCCACGTTGAACGCCAGGTTTGGCGTGTCAATTTCAATCGCATCGTCGCGATCGAGACGTCGCACGCGAACATTGAGGGTGCCGGAGGTAAGTTGGACCTGCACCGTGTGATCGTCCAAATTAAGGAAAGAGAAACCGGTGTTTTCGCTCAGGCGAATCGTAGCTGAACCGAGTTGAAGCTCGGCGCGCGATCCTTGATCAGCCCACACCTTGTCGCCTGTAGTCATTGGGCGATTGGAAGCAGCCTGCACCCACTCTTCTTCTCCGGCGGGCTGCATCGATACCGAGCCTTCTATGTACCCAAGTCTCGCAACTCGAGAGGGGGGATCCTCTCCCTGATCGTCTTGTGCCGTTGCTCGGGTAGGGAGCACGACAGTTGAGAGAGCTAGTGTCAGCAATGCGCCGAGCCAGGTCAATTTCTTGAAAGTCTTGTTCATATCGTTTTAGTCTCCAACTCTTTGGTTTCGAACCCATCGGGTGCGCGAAAGTTCCGTCAAAGTCCGGTCAAGTCCCGTGTATGGCTTAACGTCTCGCAGCCTTCACGCTGCAAAGTCTTCGATTTTTACGTTGTGCTTGGATGCAAAAAATACGCTACGCATCTACAGGTTTTTCGAAAAATACGATTTCGTAAAACCCGGGATCGTCCCAGGCAACCCCTAGGGGAAAGAACAGTATAGGCTGTTTTAATACGCGATGCGTTCGCCTAGAAAGAGAGAGGGTTCTCAAGCTGTAGATACCCGGCGAAGGGTGGTCGACCACTCCAGTCAAGTAAAGTTCATCGCTCAAAATTGAGCGGAGACAGCGGAACATTGAGCCGAGGCGTTGGGTGGCGGCGGAATTGATTCCGATGCTAGGCTGCTCATCATGGCCCAGGCGTCTTTTCATTCCAAGCATTTCCTTTCCGATAAGGTCGAGCACTTCACTGAATCCGTCATCCGGGAGATGACGCGGCAAGCGATGCACTATGGCGCGGTTAATTTAGCGCAAGGATTTCCTGATTTCCCTGCTCCTGCGGAAATCAAACGCGCTGCACAAGAGGCCATTGCCGAGGACGTCAATCAATATGCGATTACGTGGGGAGCGAAGAGCCTGCGGGTTGCGATCGCGCGCAAGATGCGTGAGTGGCGAGGAATAGACATAGATTCCGAAACAGAGGTCGTAGTTTGCTGCGGATCGACCGAAGCGATGATCGCCACGCTGCTCGCAATCTGTAACAGCGGAGATCAAGTTATTGTCTTCGAACCTTTTTATGAAAACTACGGTCCCGATGCTGTACTTAGCGGAGCGAAGCCGCGCTTCGTGAGTCTGCGGCCCCCGCAGATGCCCGATGGCGAATGGTCGTTCGATGAACAGGAACTGCGCGCTGCGTTTCAAAGCAACGGAAGCGGCAGCAAGACCAAGGCAATCATCGTAAACACCCCGAATAATCCGACCGGCAAGGTTTTCAATCGCAAGGAACTGGAACTCATACGCGACTTATGCGTTGAGCATAACGTGCTTGCCATCACGGACGAAATCTATGAGCACATAGTCTATGACGGTTCCGTACACATTTCGCTTGCGACGCTCGATGGAATGCGCGATCGCACCATCACCATCAATGGTTTGTCTAAAAGCTACAGCGTGACTGGATGGCGCGTCGGTTGGGCGATTGCGCCGCCGGCAATCACTGATGCCATTCGCAAGGTGCATGATTTTTTGACGGTAGGCGCTCCTGCACCACTTCAGGAGGCTGGAGCCGTCGCACTAAATTTGCCCGCCAGCTACTACCGCGAATTGGCTGATCGCTATCGGAACCGACGGGATCAACTGATGCCCGCGCTCGAGAAAGCTGGTTTTCGTTGCTATCGTCCGAGAGGCGCTTACTACGTGATGACCGAGATCAGCGCCTTTGGGTTCGCGAATGACGTCGAGTTTGCAGCGCACCTGGTCAAAGAAGTTGGAATCGCCTGCGTGCCCGGATCCAGTTTTTACAAGCATGCGAAGGACGGATCCCAACAGGTACGTTTCGCATTCTGCAAGAAGCCTGAGACATTGGATGAGGCAGGCAGAAAATTAGAAAAACTAAAGCGCGGATGATTTCCGAATTGAAGCTGAAGTTGTTGGTACTCGGGACTCGCGAGCATAAACGATTGAGCTGTCCCTCCCCCACTCCGATTCAATCGGCTCATTCGCCCTTACGCCGCGAAAGTATTGCGAATTGTTAGTACGTGGCTTGGAAAGAATCCACAGCAAATTGAGTTATACTTCGCGTCAACGCTGATCTATTTCCCGAAAGCGAGCCGTCCCAATGTCTGTGAAAGCCGTCGAAGAGGTATCTACGCAGGTTCCTGCTGAAGATTTTGTAGCGCTGGAAGCAAAAGTTTATCGCACGATAGAACTATACAAAGCCGCCAAAGAGGCGCGAGCGACGGCAGAGCGTGACATGCAACGTCTTCGCGAGCAACTCGAAGAACGCGAAGAAGAAAATGTAAACATGCGCCGCGAACTGGTTCAACTTCGAAAAGACCGCGAAGACATCCGCGACCGGGTCGAGAAAATGCTGAACCAGATGGAAACGCTGACGCACGAGCAGGCAGCAAGCTGATCGGTACTGGGTTCGGTTCGTCCGACAGTACAAACAAGGGCAGCAACATAACCGATGACGGAATAGTTTCGCGGGGAATCGAACTTGCGAAAGCCGACCCGCCTGGAGGTGACATGGCAACTGCGAGCAAACAAGCTTTGAGCGATTCGTTGACGAAACCTGCTCCGGTGAAAAATATGCCGACCGCAAGTTCTGTGAACGGAAGCGTTCGCGTAGAAATTTTCGATCAGATTTACAACCTGCGAGGCTCCGATTCCGACTACATTCTAAAATTAGCGGAGTACGTCGATGGGAAGATGCGCGCCGTCTCACAACAGACTTCCACGGTCGATTCGGTACGACTGGCTGTGCTCGCAGCGCTGAACATCGCCGACGAGTACCATCTGCTGAAGCGGCGCCTGCAAGCGCCTGCTCCCGAAGTGCGGCAGCGCGCGGATCGGTTGGCAAGCGCGTTGGATGAAGTTTTGCAAGACAATCGCCTCGCCGGATAGCCCCTTGAGAGTAGCGTCCGCAACGGTGAAGGTTGGCTAAGTGCCAGGCCATCACTGCATCCGTAAACGGAGAAGTTAGGGCTGGCTCACGGTGATTCTCGCTTACGATGGCGCTCCGAAGTCAACGAAAATCTTTTGCCGTTGCAAACCATTCTCCAACTATTTTCGATTTTCCACTTGCGAATCTCTTCCACTTTTCCTAGCATCCATAATTGAAAGCCGACCTGCGGAGTTGGTGTTGGTGGTAACCGATTTTTGAACCAATGCCGAATGAACGGGGACTCGACTCGCAAAAAGATCCGGTGTGCTATGTTCCGTCATGCGGAAAAGCCTAAAGGGTCGCGGCGGGTTCCCACCGTCTGAGACGGGTTCATTCTCGGCCCACCACACGGCGCAGCGGGTCGGCTTTTTTTGATATGCCGGCAGGTCTTCTTAGTTCAGTTCCCACGTCTTAGGTGTCAGGCCTATAGAGGTTTTGTGACCTGTAATCGGATGCAATGAGCGACGGACGAAACTTTCCCTCCAATTTCCCACTTTCCATCTGGCAGGTATAGACCCCGTTCCCTGCTAGACTCTTCTAGGACTAAGCCCAGCAATTGGAGCATCTAAACTAACGTGTTCCCACGACTTTTTCACATAGGCAGCTTCTACCTGCCGACATACGGCGTGCTGGTCGCTTCCGGCGTCCTGATCGGGCTTTGGATCAGCGTGCGCAATTCGGAGAAGCAGGGCATCAACGGTGATGACGCATGGAATTTGGGAATTCTCGTCGTGCTCGCCGGCATCATCGGATCGAAAGTTCTCTACATCATTAACGACTGGAGTTCGTATTCCGGCAACTGGCGTGAGATTTTCAGCCTGGGCACTCTCCAAGCCGGCGGAGTGTTTTCAGGAGGCGTCATCGCAGCAATGAGCACCGCGGTATGGTACATGCGGAAACATCAGATGCCGCTGTTTCGAACAGCTGATGGCTTCGCGCCCGGACTCGCTTTCGGTCACACACTTGGAAGATTCGGATGTTTTTCGGCCGGATGCTGCTACGGCAAGCCTACAAATCATGCCTGGGGCGTGGTCTTCACGAACCCGCTGGCAAACGCCGTTAGCGGGACCCCGCTCGGAGTGGGTATCGAGCCGACTCAGTTGATCGAAGCCGGCGCCGAGTTTATAAACTTTTTGTTTCTCACCTGGCTGCTCGGTCGCAAGAAATTTGATGGCCAAATCTGGGGAACGTTCATGATCCTCTATGGCATCGAGCGCTACTTCATAGAGTTTTTGCGCGATGATCCTGGACGTGGCGAAGTTTTCGGCGGCCTGATGACGGGCACACAATTGATCTCCATTCTGTTCGTGCTTGGCGGCGGATTGATTTGGTGGTTCAAGAGTGGAGTGCCAAAACAAATTGCGGCGCAAAGCAGCGTCTAATTCACTTCGCGATGCAACAAGTTCCTATCACCCTCGAAGTCTCCTCTGATGATGAGGGTCAGCGCCTCGACCAATATTTGGTGTCCAAGCTTTCGCATTTGAATGCGACGGAGATTAGCCGCGCTCGCGTGCAGCAACTCATCGGAAAGCACGAAGTGCTGGTCAATCAAGCGGTAGCCAAAGCGTCGCTGAAGTTGAGGGGCGACGAGCAAATCGCGGTGCTCGGTCCGCCGGTTGCGCCCCCTCTACGCGCAATTGCTGAAGAAATCGCGCTCGATATCGTCTACGAAGACGATGACATGGCAGTCGTCAACAAGCCCGCCGGGATGATGGTGCACGCTGGCGCAGGCTCGACTGACGACGCGCGCAACCGCGGGACGCTCGTGAATGCATTGCTGCATCACTTCGCGAATCTCTCGGGGGTTGGGGGAGCGCTTCGCCCTGGAATCGTCCATCGTCTTGATCGCTCCACAAGTGGCCTGATGGTGGTGGCGAAGAACGACGAATCGCACCAGCGATTGGCGAAGCAGTTTAGCGCAAGAGAAGTGCATAAGACTTATCTCGCGCTCATTCACGGCTTGCCAAAAAAGGAGCGCGGCACCATTCAAGCTCCGATCAGCCGCCACTCGCAGCGGCGAACCCGAATGACCACGAAGGGCTTTGGCGGGCGAGACGCAATCACGCACTATTCCGTGCAGAGAACACTCGATACTCCGTATGGAAAGTTTGCGCTGGTTGAGGTGAAAATCGAAACTGGACGTACCCATCAGATCCGCGTTCACCTGGCCTCTATCGGGCATCCGGTAGTCGGCGACGCGCTCTATGGCGCGCCGGGCGAATTGCGTTCTCAATCAAATAAACGGCGCGCAGCTGGGATGCCTGCCGTGCTGACTCTAGGCCGGAACTTTCTACACTCCGCCATGCTCGAACTCGTCCATCCAAGAACGAAACAGAACCTCAATTTTGCTCGCCCTCTACCCAACGACCTGCAAAAATTTATGGACAGTCTCGAACTACCCGTTTCGAAGGAAGAGCGCGCGGAAGATGTGCTTTAGTCTCGCGGGAATATCGAGCGGTCTATAATGAGTCGTAAGCACACCGTCTTGATGAAATCGCGAATCTTTCTGGCTTTGAGTGCTTTTTCTCTTCTGGTCGGCTCGCTTGCCGGTCAGGCGGCACCGTCTTCCTCATCGGCGAGCGGGCAGACGTCACCTCCCGCTGGTTCCCCGCAGCCACAAGAAGGGACTCCGCCGAAGCCCGCTGTAAAAGCGCCCGAAAACTTGAACCCAACAGCAGCGCCAGCGCCTTCGAATCCCGCTGGCAACTCCACCGAAGCTCCAACGAGTGAGTCCAACGTCGATAAATCGGGCGTCGACGAAACTCTAGGCACGATCAGAAGTTCGGTTAACGAGGTGCGTGTTGTCTTCACTGTCACAGACCGGCATGGGCATTACATAAAAGATCTGAAGAGGGACGAGTTCCGGGTCATCGACGATCGCAAGCCGGCGGAAATGCGCAGCTTTCGCGCGGAGACAGATCTGCCCTTGCAGGTGGGACTGCTTGTCGATGCCAGCAACTCCGTCCGCGACCGCTTCAAGTTCGAGCAGGAAGCTGCGATTGAATTTCTAAATGCGATCATTCGTCCGAAAAACGATCGGGCATTTGTGGTGGGATTCGACGCGACTCCAGAGGTCACGCAAGATTTCACCGATAGCACAGAGCGTCTCTCGAAGGGAGTGCGCATGCTGCGCGCCGGCGGCGGCACCGCTATGTTCGACGCGCTCTACTTCGCATGCCGTGACAAGCTTCTGAAACAGGAGCAGACCGGCCCCGTGCGACGCGCGATCATTTTGTTAAGCGATGGAGACGACAATCTCAGCCACGTAACTCGCGAAGAGGCCATCGAGATGGCAACACGCGCCGAAGTCATCGTGTACACGATCAGCACCAACATTAGCGGCATGAAAGACAAGGGCGATAAAATTCTGGAGCGCATCGCCGAAGCGACTGGCGGACGCGCCTTCTTCCCCTTCCAGATGCGCGACGTGTCCGATGCCTTCACGTCCATTCAGGAAGAACTACGCAGCCAGTATGCCGTCGCCTATAAGCCCGCCGACTTTGCCGCCGACGGGCGTTATCGCACGATTCAGATCATGGCGCAAGATCGAGGTTTGAAAGTTCGAACTCGCAAGGGATATTACGCGCCCAAGCAGTAGTCTCCCCGCCCCAACTTTACTTGGGCTGCGATCACAAACCTATGTTGGGATACGCCGGAACCCCACTCACTGACGGATTGATTTTTATTTATGCCAGCAGTCTGATCCGGCAATTCTCTCGCTCCAAAAGAAAACAGCCCGCATGGCAAAACCATAGTGGGCCGTCGTCTTGTCAGCTTGCTAAGCGTCGTTAGCTGAAGTGTCGTGGTCTCAGTGCTGGTCGTGATCGTGATGCTCCATGCCATCGTGGCGTTCACCGCGATATTCGGGACAATTGCGACGTTCGTGTTCAAGTTGCTCGCGACGGCGACGAGCCTGCCGGCTGTCGTCACCATAACGTTGAATTGCGTTCTGCAGTTTGACCTCTGCAGTGCGAACACGACGTTCGCAGTTCGCGTGGTGACCTTCGTCCGCGCGCACCGGAAGTGTAGTTCCAATCAACCCTGAAATCGAGAGCAGCGCAACCCACAAAATCTTGGAAGTACGAGTCATAGATCTCTCCTTGTTAACCCTTTAGGTCCGAATTAATGCAAAGGCTTGGGATCGCTCGCACTGAGGGTATCCCAAACTCATACAAAGTCGCCCTTTTCACAGTGGCAGAGGTTCGATGCCGCCGCGGGTGCCGCCGTTGCTAACCTAACTGCGCTGGTCTGGAACGAAAGTGCAGACGATGATTGCAGTATTTCTATTCCGCCCGGCGCGGAGTCGCGTAATAACCGCTGCGCGACTGAACCTTGTAGTTCGAATCTTTGGGCTTGATTTCTACTTTGCGGAACGAACCATCGCGAACCGTGTTGCTCGGTACGTACCCGATGTTGTACTGGCTCCGCAATTCTTCGGATATCTGGTCAAAGGCCTTCTGCAATTTTTCCATCTTGTTGCCAACTTCGATAACGCGGCCGCCGGTTTCCTGAGTGAGCTTCCTCATCTGCGAATCGCCCGAAAACCCCAAACTACCGTAAAAACCACGATCGGCGATCAAAAGCACATAACAGATCGCATCCGCCTTTTGCGCCGCCTCGACCGCCTCTTTGATTTTGATTTTGCTGCCTTGGTCTTCCCCGTCGGTTAAGAGGATCATTGCCTTCCGGCCAACTTCGTGACTGAACTCATCGTGAGAGGCAAGGTAGACAGCGTCGTAAAGCGCGGTTCCGCGCGGCCCGGAGGATGAACATGGAATGGGTCCTTGGGGGCCGATCGGACCTCCGGAGCAACTCACCCCGCCTGTATTGATTTTCGCTTCGTTGAGCCCATGACGTAGTCGGCTAATCGAATTTGTAAAGTCTTGTAAGAGTGTGATGTCGATATCGAAACTAATCACAAAAGCTTCGTCTTTCTGACGAAGCGTGGTTTCGAGGAAATTAGCACCGACTTGCTTCTCCATATCCAGCACCCGTTCCTGGCTTCCGCTGGAATCAATCAGCATCCCGATCGTTAACGGCAGGTCGGATTCAGACTTGAAATACTTGATAACCTGCGCATGCCCATCTTCAAGAAGATCGAAATTAGTTTTATTGAGGTTGGGGATAAGTGCGCCGTGCTTATCTTTAACGTTAAAAAATAATTGCACGACTTCAACGTTCACCTTTAAGGTCTCGAGCGATCGATCTTCGCCTTGGTCGTCTGACGTCGGTTTTGAAGGCTCAGCGCCTTGCCCTGAGGTCGACGTGTCTTGAGTGTTAGAAACGGGGCCAGTCGAAGTTTGCCTCGGTGACGTCTGACTTGGCGAATTTTGCGCGAGCAGGTTCAGACAGGAAAAAGGGATGGCCAAGACCAATGCTCCAATGGCAATGCTCTGGCTAAAATCTACAAGAGACCTCTTCATCTTCATCAGTTTGTTGTGAGACTTTGCTAGTCTATCCTGTACAAGAGTGAGTTAAATGGTTAGATGCACCGATGTATGACGCCCGGGCAACTGAATACGCGAAAATATCGTAGCCGAGCAAATTTTTTGCGAATGTTTCGACCATACAAAACGCAATAATTCATAAAGATCGGTGAAGATTGAGGGTAGGGATGACGAGATGGGCTGTTCTAGTTGTGGCTTTCGGGTTGCCGTTGGCGGTTTCAGGGACGTGTGCGCAGCAGCAGAAACAAGAAGATATTCCGGACGCCCCGTCCGCATCGCGCCCCGTTGCGCCGCCGAGCGCGCGTCAAGAAGCGCAAGGGGATTCCGGTACTCCAGACTCCGGGACGGGCGCACCTGCTGATTCTGATAGTGCGACTAAACCGGCGACTGCTGCCGAACTTCCGCGGAGCACTCCTAACTCCGACGCTTCATCGAACTCAACCACTCCGCCTCCTCCGATGCCACCGGTGCGAACTGTCCCCGCAGGCAGCGTCCCGAAAGACCTTGAAAGTGGCGCGGACCTTTATACCATCCGCAGCACTTCGACTCTGGTGCTCGTGCCGGTGACGGTAAAAGACAATTCCGGACGACTGGTAAGCGGTTTATTGCCCAAAGACTTTTCCGTCCTCGAGAGCGGACAAAAGCAAACTTTGAAATTTTTTACCAGCGATCCCTTCCCTCTCTCGGCCGCAGTCATTTTCGATACGGGGATGGCCGACGTCGGTCTCCACAAAGTGCAAGAGACCCTCTCGGCGCTCCAGGGTGCTTTCAGCCAGTTTGACGAAGTGGGGGTCTACACCTACAGCAGCACGGTCAGTCAGGTAAAAGACTTTGATACCGCTGCAAAGCAGTTGACCGTTGCCCTTAATCAGGTCAAAGGGTACAGCGGAACTAATAATGGACCTCCCGTGACAAGCGGCCCCTTAGGACCTCAAGGTCCCATGATTAACGGCCTTCCGGTTGGTGCGCCCCCGGTGACCCCTATAAGTACTCCGCCAAAAACATCAAGAGTGCTGAATGATGCGATCCTTCTGGCAGCCCGTGACCTCTCGAAGCGAGATCGCGCGCGCCGGAAAATTATCTTTGTGATTAGCGATGGACGCGAACAGGGCTCGACCGCCAGCTATTCCGATACTCTTAAAGTCCTACTCACTCAGAACATTACCGTCTACGCGATCGGCGTCGAGGGCGCAGCAATTCCGATTTACGACCGACTGCAGCGGGTTCACCTGCCAAAATCAAACAAGTTACTTGGATACAGCGACATTCTGCCAAAGTACGTTTCTGCGACGGGCGGCGGCACCATGTTCAGCGAAATGTCGCAATCTGGAATCGAAGCAGCTTATGCCAAGGCAATTGGCGACGCCCGTAATCAGTACACGATTGGCTACACACCGAAAGCAGGCATCGGAGGCTACCGGCAGATCGAAGTTCGCGTCCGTCGCCCTGAGGTGAAGGTCTACACGAGAGACGGCTACTACCCGTTGCCTACTGCCCGCTAGCTTTGCCGCGGCATAATAGCGTGGCGTTCCCCTCGTTAGAAGCCCTTGCGCTTTCAGTAACCTGGGTAACCTGCGTCGACACCTTGCGGTGTGGTATAAAAGCCAGCAGTATCTAAGACAGCGGGACAAAAAGCACACAAGCGGGGGCCTCCACGCTCTGAGGCGCAGCACGCGCGAGCCCTATCGCAGTTCTTGAGGAAGCCTTTGAGTTTCATCAACTTCGCAGCGCGAGAGATCAACTGCAAAATCGTCTATTACGGAGCCGGATTAGGCGGCAAGACGACGAATCTGCAGCATATCTTCCAAAAAACAGCCGAACAACAAAAGGGGAAGATGATCTCGCTCGCAACCGAGACCGACAGGACCCTGTTTTTCGACTTTTTGCCGTTGGATTTGGGCTCTGTGCGCGGGTTTAAGACCAGAATCCACCTTTATACCGTTCCTGGCCAGGTCTTCTACGATGCCAGCCGAAAACTGATTTTGCGTGGCGTGGACGGGATCGTTTTCGTAGCCGACTCACAAGAAGAGCGTATGGACGCGAACGTCGAAGCTCTCGACAACCTGATGTCTAATCTGAAAGAACATAGCTATGATTTCAACAAAATTCCTTACGTATTGCAGCTGAACAAGCGCGATCTGCCCAACGTCTTGTCGGTCGATTCGCTTTCGAAAGAACTGCGCAAAAAGAACGAACCCATCGTCGAAGCGGTAGCCTTCCAAGGCACAGGCGTGTTCGAGACGTTGAAAGAGATCGCGCGGCAAGTTCTGCAAGAATTGAAGCAAGCCGGATAAGAGTCTCGAGAGCACCGCACTGCGTTTTCACGAAAGACTCGCGGCGTCTCCTACGACGGTAGAGGCCCTCTTTCCCGAATCACGCGCCTAACAACTTTTCCGGACAGACGACCTTTTCTGAGACGGGAAAGCAAACAATGTCCATTCGCGCGCGTCACGGCTAACAAGGTTCGTGCGATTCGTCCGATTCGTCCTAAGTTCTAGAGTTCAGGTTCAAGAAGACCTGAAAGTTCTTCCCATCGCTCCATCAATTCTCGCAGTTCTCTCTTCCTCGTATTCAGTTCTTGCGTCTGCCGTTGCGTTTCTTCCGGACTTACAAAGTTTTGTAGCTGCGACTCGTATACCGCGATGGCCGTTTCGGTGCGGGAGATTTCAACTTCCAGTTCGTGCAACTGTTCCTCAAGTTTCTGACGTTTGATAGGGTTCAGGCGCTTCGCTTTAGAATCGACTAGTTGCACCAGAGGCGCCGACTTATTGCCACTCGCAGGTGGCGGAGCCCCCACCGTACTTACCGTCTCGGCCTGAAGTTTAGCCGCCCCTCCCTGCTTGCGCCAGAGATAGTCTTCGTAATT